>NZ_JACJUZ010000070.1:0-28838 GCF_014299995.1 Sphaerospermopsis sp. LEGE 00249
ACTGGGGACTGGGGACTGGTGACTGGGGACTGGGGACTGGGGACTGGGGACTGGGGACTGGTGACTGGGGACTGGGTAATCAGTTTGATATTTCCCTATAAACTAATTACCCATTATCAATTATCAATTATCAATTATCAATTACCAATTACCAATTACCAATTATGAGATTGTGGAATTTTTGGGTTAATACTTTAATTTTATCTAGTCAATATAATCCACCACGATTTATTGAATTGTTGATGTTGCTGCTGGCGATCGCCATGTTAATTATTTCTACAATTATACCAGATACACCTTATTTGGTGCTGGGTTTAAGTTTTGTACTTGGGGCTTCAATTTCTATTTTGGTTCGGGAAACAATATCTATCAGGGAAAACGTTCACCCACCTCTTTACCAAAGATTAATTACCCAATTTACAGCTTGTCTTTTACTCAGTATTAGTATTTATGGTTTTGTGGATTTAATTCGGTCTTTGTAAGGGTGATTGGTGATTGGTGATTGGGAAAAGGTCTTATTAATTAAGAATTACGAATTGCAAATTATATAATAAAAATTATGAAACTCAGTTTGTGCATGATTGTTAAAAATGAAGAAGCTGCTTTACCAAGGTGTTTAGAAAGTGTGCAAAGTTTGGTGGATGAAATTGTAGTTTTAGATACGGGTTCAACTGATAAAACGCCGGAAATTGCTCAACAATTTGGTGCTAAATTACATTATTTTCAATGGTGTAATGATTTTAGTGCAGCGCGGAATGAGGCTTTAAAATATGTGACTGGTGACTGGGTTTTGGTGTTAGATGCTGATGAAGTTCTTGCACCAGAAATTGCACCACAAATTAGAGAAGCGATTAATACAGATGATTATATATTAATCAATTTGGTGCGTCAAGAAGTTGGTGCGACTCAATCACCTTATTCTTTGGTTTCTCGCTTATTTCGTAAACATCCAGAAATTAAATTTGAACGTCCTTATCATGCTTTGGTTGATGATAGTATTGCGGCGATTTTAAATAAAGAAACTTATTGGCAAGTTGGTTATTTACCACAGGTTGCTATTTTGCATACTGGATATCAAAAATCTGCTATTAACCAACAAAATAAATATGCTAAAGCTGCAACTGCTATGCTGGAATTTTTTGCAAATCATCCAGATGATGCTTATGTTTGCAGTAAGTTGGGGGCGTTGTATGTGGAAATGGGTAAAGTTAATGAGGGAATAGAGTTATTAAATCGGGGTTTAATTCAGATTGTTGGTAGTCGCAAAAAAACAGATAAAAAACCTTTTGCTTGGTTGAAAGATTCACCTTCTAATCAGGTGAGAAATCTGTGGGATCAAGATATTCAAGAAACAAATTATGATATTTTGTATGAGTTAAATTATCATTTGGGTATTGCTCATACACATTTGAAAAACTATTCTTTGGCGATTTCTTATTATCAAGCGGCGGTTAAATTACCTATTTATCCTTTGTTGAAATTGGGAGGATATAATAATTTGGGTAATTTGTTGAAAGCTACAGGAGATTTTCCAGGGGCGAAAAATGCTTATGAAACTGCTTTAAAAATTGATAATAGTTTTGTGATTGGGTATTATAATTTGGGGATGGTATGTAAAGCAATGGGTTTGTTTGTTGAGGCGATTGATGCTTATAATCATGCGATATTTTTAAATCCTAATTATGCAGAAGCTTATCAAAATTTAGGGGTGGTGTTGTTGAAAGTGGGTGATGTGAAGAATAGTTTGGCAGCTTTTGAATATGCGATCGCTCTCCATGAAAAAGATAATCCGCAAGAGGCGAAAAGGTTGCGTCAGGGTTTGCAGGAAATGGGATTTTTGAGGTGACAGGTGACAGGTGACAGTATTTAAGAGTGTTTTCTGAAAACAAAAATAGAGATTTTTAGGTTTCAATTCCTCATAGGGATTATTGTAAATTTCAACTTGTCTGAATCAGGATGTCCAGGATTTTAGGATTTACAGGATTAAGCTGTTATGCAGCTAAACTGTATAATCTTAATATTCTTAAGTCTTGTGGAACAGGCATCTTGCCTGTTAACCTTATATAAATTAAATGCACAACAGCTTATGAGTAATTTTAACTGCAACCGCCATCACAACCACCACTGTTAAAATAATTTTTCAATCCCTAATAGGGAGTAATGGAAATTGCAATAAAAAAGACGTAAATTGTCTGAAGACAAGCGTGGGGTTTCAATCCCTAATAGGGAGTAATGGAAATTGCAATTTGCAATAAACATCGGAGTCAATTAATGAATATCGTATCCCTGTTTCAATCCCTAATAGGGAGTAATGGAAATTGCAATTTCAATATCATAATTAAATAGTAGCCGTGGTAAAATCATCTTGTTGTAAACAAATATCTGCCTTTTTTTTAAGTTGATAAATATCCATAAGAATAAATACTTAATAAATTATTTCCTTGATTTTATACCAAAAATATGTGAAGCTACACAGAATCATGAAATCCATTAATTTATCAATCCCTATCCGCGTTTATCTGCGTTTATCTGCGTTAAAATATATTGTCATAAAATCAAGATTTAGGAATTAAACAGTGCAGCAAGTAATCGGTATAGACTTAGGTGGAACGGCAATTAAGTTAGGACGTTTTACAACAGATGGTAAATGTTTACAATCTATAACTGTGGATACTCCCCAACCAGCAACACCAGAAGCTGTATTATTAAAGATGATAGAGGCGATCGCACAAGTTGATCCAGATAATCAAAGTAGAGCTATCGGTGTGGGAACTCCCGGACCTGCTGATGCTGCTGGCAGAGTTGCCAAAGTTGCCATTAATCTGGTAGGATGGCAAGATGTACCCTTAGCAGATTGGCTAGAAGCAAAAACTGGCAAACCCACTATCCTAGCTAATGACGCTAACTGTGCAGGTTTGGGAGAAGCTTGGTTAGGTGCAGGCCGTAATTTTCAACATTTAATTTTATTAACTTTGGGAACTGGGGTTGGTGGTGCGATTATTCTTGATGGTAAATTATTTGTGGGACATCAAGGAGCAGCAGCAGAATTAGGTTTAATTACTCTCAACCCCGATGGTCCAATGTGTAATAGTGGTAATCAAGGTTCTTTAGAACAGCATACATCAATTGCCGCTATTCGTCGTCGCACAGGAAAAGAACCCGCAGAATTAGGTAAACTTGCCCAAAATGGTGATATTGAAGCCTTGACATTTTGGCAAGAATATGGTAAAGATTTGGGAATTGGTTTAACAAGTTTAATATATGTACTCACACCCCAAGCGGTAATTATTGGTGGTGGTGTAAGTGCGAGTTTTCAGTATTTCTTACCAGCAATGCAAGCAGAAATAGAAAAGCGAGTTTTACCAACATCCCGTTTAGGTTTACAAATTTTACCAGCAGAACTAGGTAATTCAGCGGGAATGGTAGGTGCTGCTAAGTTAGCTTGGGGACTGGTGACAGTTGACAGTTGACAGGTGACTGGGGAAGAAGCAGAGGAACAGGGTGCAGGGTGCAGGGGGAAATTATTTGTATTTTCCCAGTCACCAATCACCAGTCCCCAATCACCAATCACCAAATTAGGAAACCTGCACTGGTTTAGATGTATTCTTACTGTGATGAGTACGGGAAATAGCAGCTTCCATGAAACCTTTAAATAAAGGATGGGGTGTACTCGGACGAGATTGAAATTCTGGGTGAAACTGACAAGCTATAAAAAATGGATGTTTGGGATATTCAACTATTTCTACTAACCTTCCATCGGGAGAAGTACCACTGACAACGTAACCAGACTCTAATAAAGCATTGCGGTACAAGTTGTTAAACTCATAACGATGTCGGTGACGTTCATAAATGACTTCTTCTTGATATAAATCAAAGGCTATGGTACCCGGTTGCACTCGACAAGGATACAAACCTAAGCGCATTGTTCCACCTAAATCTACTACGTCTTGTTGTTCAGGTAAAAGATTAATAATGGGATTTGTGGTGTAGGGGTCAAATTCGGCACTGTTAGCATCTGCTAAACCTTCAACATTTCTCGCCCATTCAATCACAGAACATTGCATTCCTAAGCATAAACCTAAAAAGGGGATTTGGCGATCGCGTGCAAATTTAATCGCGGCAATTTTGCCATCTATCCCCCGACTACCAAAACCACCAGGAACGAGAATACCATCCACACCTGCAAGATAATTTTCCGCTGACTCAGTTTCTAGGGTTTCTGAATTTACCCATCTTATTCGTAAATCACCGTAAGTAGAAATCGCCGCATGACGTAAGGATTCAACCACAGAAAGATAAGCATCACTTAAACGCACATATTTACCAACAATGGCAATTTCCACGCTATATTTAGGACTATACATTCTTTCTACCATTGTTTCCCACTGACTTAAATCAGGTTGGCGTTGTTCCATTTGCAACAAATCTAAAGTTTGTTGTGCCAGTCCTTCCCGTTCCAAAATCAGGGGTACTTCATAAATGCTACTAGCATCTTGGCAGGTAATCACACATTCTACTGGTACATCACAAAATTCCGATAATTTCTGCTTTAAACCCACACCGATGGGGCGATCGCAACGACAGACTAAAATATCTGGTTGAATACCAATGGATCTCAATTCTTTAACAGAATGTTGTGTAGGTTTGGTTTTCATCTCCCCTGCTGAAGCAATCCAAGGGAGAAGGGTGACGTGCATATACAAAACATTCTGTCTTCCCACCTCTTTCCGCAACTGACGGATAGCTTCTAAAAATGGTAAAGACTCAATATCACCCACAGTCCCGCCAATTTCCGTAATTACTGCCGCCGGATTTGTTTCCTTAGCAACTCTTAAAATTCGGTCTTTAATTTCATTGGTAATGTGGGGAATTACTTGTACAGTCCCACCATTATAATCTCCCCGGCGTTCTTTATTAATCACAGATTGATAAATCAAACCAGTAGTAACACTGTTTAACCGGGACATAGAAGTATCAGTAAAACGTTCATAATGTCCCAAATCCAAATCTGTTTCTGCACCATCTTGGGTAACAAAAACTTCCCCATGTTGAAAGGGACTCATAGTACCTGGATCAACATTAATATAAGGATCAAGTTTGAGAATAGAGACAGAATAATCTCTAGATTTTAACAACCTCCCCAAACTTGCTGCTACAATGCCTTTACCAATACTGGAAACAACGCCTCCAGTTACAAAGATAAACTTAGTCATAGTATTTTCAATTTCTAGCAACTTCTAAAAATACATCCTGTCTCTTGAAGGATCAAGCGTGCGCCCAAGGGCTAAATTATGAAGTAAACATTCAGCTAATGCTTAAAGGTAAGCTACCTCATCAGCTTTTAGCAGTCAGGTTTTTAACGGTTACGCCAAAAATCATGATTCGTTCATTTACTGATTTATCAAATATTCTGACTCCTGACTCCTGACTTCGGAATTTTCGCTTTTTATGCTTCATTCTTTATCCTTTATTGCCCATTGTCTCACAGTCATTATCGTAAAATCTTCTGTGTTTTGCCGTGAAAAAACTCTTAGGATTAGTAGTATTTAACTGTCTGCTTACCTCCTCCGTTGCTTTTGCACAAACATCACTCCTAGTAGTTTTTCCCCCAACAAACTACCAAACCAGTAAAGAAAAAATATTTTTTATCGGTACTGCACCACCAGATGGAGAAGTTCTCATCAATGGTAGACTAATTAACCGCAGCAAGGCTGGTCATTTTTCTCCCAGTTTCCCTTTACAGTTAGGGGAGAATGTATTTAAGGTACGTTACCAAAATCAGGAACGAGAGATTAAAGTAACAAGGCTTTCTACTCAACCAGAATTACCACAAGGTTTAGGCTTTGCTAAAGATTCTCTGACTCCTGCTGTTGATATTGCCAAACTACCGGGAGAACTGATTTGTTTTGGTGCGGTTGCACCTCCTCAAGCTGGTGTTTCTGTCAAGTTGGCCGAAAAAACCATTCCCTTATTACCACAACCACCACAGGCGCAATTACCTGTTAATTCAGGTGTACTAACCGGAAGAAATCAACCCACAACTTCTAGTCCTAACAAATATCAAGGTTGTACAACAGTGGCCAATGCTGCTGATTTAGGACAACCTCAATATAGTTTGACATTGAATGGTCAGACTATCACTGAAACTGGTAAGAGCAAAATTGAAATTCTTGCACCTGCACAGTTGCCAGTTGTGGAAGTGTCAGCAACATCAGGTGTTGCTCGCACAGGTCCTAGTACAGATTATTCTCGACTGACACCACTACCACAGGGAACGAGAGCAACAGTTACAGGCAGAGAAGGTGATTGGCTTCGCTTAGACTATGGGGCTTGGATCAATAGTAAAGAAACTAGAATTATACCAGGTGCAGTACCACCACAGACTGTAATTCGTAGTGTGGGATATCGTCGCTTGTCTGATAGAACAGAAATCAGGTTTCCTTTACAAATGCCCATACCTGTAAGTGTGGAACAGAGCGATGGGCAAAGCCCCGCCTTCGGCGATCGCACTTTTAGTCTCACCCTTTACAATACTATTGCTCAAACAGACACCATTCGCCTGGATGATGACCCCTTGATTTATCGCCTGGATTGGCAACAGGTGAGTCCTAAACAGGTGAAATATACCTTTAACCTCAAAAACTTCCAACAGTGGGGATATAAGCTGAAATACGACAACACAACGCTGGTTTTGACCTTGCGCCATGCACCTAAGATTCACAACAGAAAACGCCTACCTTTATCTGGTATTAAGATATTACTTGATCCTGGTCACGGTGGTAAAGAGTCTGGTGCAATTGGTCCGACTGGGTATCCAGAAAAAGATGCCAACTTGGTAATTTCTAAGTTACTGCGGGATGAGTTGGTAAAACGGGGTGCAAAGGTGGTGATGACAAGGGAAGATGATCGGGATGTGTCTTTAGTGGAACGTCAGCAGATAATTGAAACAGAAGAACCGGCGATCGCCCTTTCTATTCATTACAATGCTTTACCAGATGATGGCGATGCCGAAAAAACCAGAGGTTTTGGGACTTTTTGGTATCATCCACAAGCACATAGTTTAGCAATATTTTTGCAAAATCATGTAGTAAAAACATTGAAGAAACCTCATTATGGTGTGTTTTGGAATAATTTAGCCCTGACTCGTCCTGCTGCTGCACCTTCAGTATTATTAGAATTAGGTTTTATGATTAACCCCCAGGAGTTTGAGGAGATCGTTAACCCTAAAGAACAGCGAAAAATGGCGCGGACTTTAGCGGATGGGGTGACAGAGTGGTTTAAAGCTGCGAAGTAGAAAAGAGTTTCGCGCAAAGACGCAAAGGAAGAGAGGGGGAAGCATTCAGGCAACCAATTATCAATTTTATGACCAGGCTATTTTCCGAATGCTTCGCCCCTACTTCGCCCCTACGACTGCTGCTGTATAGGAATTTTCACAGTAAAAGTTGTTCCTACACCCACTTTACTTTCTACAAAAATTTCTCCTTGATGTCGATCTACACATTTTTTCACAATTGGTAATCCTAACCCAGTACCAACAATACCTTCAACATTTTCCGAGCGATAATAAGGCTCATAAAGCCTCACCTGTTCCTCTGGAGAAATACCGATACCTTCATCTATCACTTGAAAAATAGTAGCATCCTGTTGAGCATTTAAAAACAAGTAAATTTTACCCCCTGGTGATGAATATTTGATAGCATTTAACAGTAAATTACTCAAAATAGAATATAGTAACTTTTCATCTAGATTAGCCCGAAAAGATTGACCATATTTGATAAACTTAATAGTATGAGTTGTGCGACTAAACATTTGCACATCTTCCAGCAAATTTAAACAAAAATTTTCCACATTAATTAATTGAGGTTTATAATCTAGTTCACCTGCCTCCGCTCTAGTCAAAGTTAATATATCTGTTAATAGGTGATTCATTAACTTAGCAGAAGACTGAATCCGGTAGAGATTTTTTAACTCTTTTTCATCTATTAATTCTATCAAAATTTCCCTTAATAACTGACAAGATAGCAAAATTACACTTAAAGGAGTACGAAATTCATGGGAAATCATAGAAAATAACTGAACCTTGAGTTCACCAATCTTTTTTTCTTGAGCTAAGGAAGCTTCTAAAGATTTAATATGTTCTCGTTTCACCGATTGACTCTCAATTACAAAACATAAAATGCAAATTACTAACAAACTTAAAAAAGTTCCTATAATTTCCATGATTATTCGTAAGTGAATACCATTTTCTGACTGCTGGAGATAAGTTTTCAAGTAACTTTGTTCTTCCCCTTGAATTTCTAAAAATATCGTTATAATTTGCTCTCTGAGCTTAACACTAAGTTCGGTAATTTTATTTTGCCGTTGCCATGCGTTTTCATCTTTTTGATAAAGTTTTATAGATTCTTCTAACAGAGATAATCTTTGATTAAACAATGATTTTAAATTGTTTAACCTCTGTCTTTGATTGATATTTTTATGTATTTGAATATCTAATAGATTGAGGTCATTTTTAATATTATTGATAGCAGTTTGATAACGATCCAAATCTTGTTGACTGCCCAAAAATATATACCCCCGTCGTGCTGATTCAGCCACAGTCATTGCTGCATAAAAATCTGTCAAAGTATTGAGTGTTTGAGAAGTATGTTGAACTTGAGCAACATTTTCCTTAATTTCGGTAGTGTTGTTTAATGCAGCGAAAGTAACCAAAAGCATCAGAGATATAGCCAAAGAAACTCCCGCAGAAATCCAATTTACTGAAAAATGCAATTTCATAAATTACCTTTTTATTCAGATAGTCAATTTAAGTTAATATTTCCCTCATTACTTCATGACTTGCTGTGGAATAAGGAATAAATTATGCGAATTTTAATAGTTGAGGACGATATTCAACTGGCAGAAGCACTAATAGAAGCTTTAACCAGACGAAAGTATATAGTCGATGTTGCTCAAGACGGAGAAGCAGCTTGGCACGCAGCAGAGTCAATGAAGTATGATTTAGTGGTGCTGGATGTCACTTTACCAAAGTTAGATGGCATCAGATTTTGTCACCGCTTACGCACCACTAGCACCAACAGTCCAGCACATCGTAATTCAGCAGCACCCGTATTAATGCTAACTGCCCGTGATACCGTAGCCGATAAGGTTGCTGGTTTAGATGCCGGCGCAGATGATTATGTAGCAAAGCCCTTTGACTTAGAAGAATTAATGGCTCGGATACGTGCTTTACTCAGACGTGGTAGTGCTGCCAGTACAGTCAGTTTATCTTGGGGAAAGTTAACTTTAAATCCCAGCACTTACGAGACTACCTATGATGGTCATCTTATGTCCTTGACTCCTAAAGAGTATGCAATTTTAGAATTGCTGGTTGCTAATGGTAGAAGGGTATTGAGTCGTTCTAGCATCATTGAGCAGGTTTGGTCTGTTGATGACTCTCCAGTGGAGGAAACAGTAAGGTCACATATTAAAAGTATTCGACAGAAATTAAGAGCTTTAGGTGCGCCGGAAACTTTGATTGAAACTGTTCATGGTTTGGGATATCGTCTCAACTGATACAATTGATACAAAATTATAGGGAATTTGTTGTTAATCTGTTCAATGTAGAGGCAATTGATAAACTGTCTCTACCAGATTTTTATATCTCACAGGTTTCATTTATTAAATGCATTGTTAGAAAAGAATAAACTCACCATCATCATACAACTTTCTAGAAAAGTTGATCTGCACAAATTCTGCACAAATCTTGCACAGTAATTGCATATATAGGTTATATCCTGAGAGAGTAAAAATTCTTTTTGCTCAGGAAAGATTGAACTAATGAATTAGCATTTGAGTGATGATTGATTACTAAGAACAACAACAAAAACGCCTTTCCGCTATCTTCAAATCATGTATTAATCAAATTACTAGTTATCCAAGGTGCGTGAACTAAATCACATTATTTTCATCAAAGGAATAAAAAATGTTAACGAACATTGTAGACGATGGTCGTGGCAGTGGTAGGTTTACTCTAGGTGGTTTACCCTTTTGTGTGCCTGTGTAAAATTGGCATAGCAAACAACCCCCAAGCTAAACCAGTAATTAAACCAAAAGGAGTAACAATATAATTGTTAAAATCCCACAAACTAAAAACTTGCGCTGCTAACTCCAAAGGATAAGCCATCATTAACACACTAGCAAAAGCAGCACCGATCCAACCATATTGATGTAACCAGAAACGGTTTTTTCCCTGGGTAAAGATATACAAAATACGAGTAATTAACAACCCTGTAACCGTGCCATAACAACGCATACACACCGCCATAATGTGAGGTGGTGCTAACTCTAAACCCATAGTAGGTTGAGGACAGACATGATTACCCATAAAATAAATAATATCCGCAATACCTGGAAGTACAAACACACCAGACGCAGCAAGAAAAGGTGCAATAGGGGGACCAAACACCATTCCTACTAACAGGAAATCAGCAAAAAAACTCACCCAATTAATTTTTTTAATCTGTAAATCTCTTGATAAAATAACCCTTTGCATTTTTCTCTGTGTCCTCTGTGGTTCGTTTATTTGTGATTAACTAGATCCCCGACTTCTTAGATCAATTTCTGATTTTAGCCAAAATTAATAATAGAAGTCGGGTATCTTATCACTTGATTACTAATTATAGATCATCATCTGGATCTATCCCCATTGCTCGTAAACGTTCAGCTAATTTTGCAGCTTTAATTTCTGCTTGTTCTGCTCTTTGTTGTTGTTGTTCAGTTCTCAATCTTTCTAACTGTGCTTCTTCCTTACCGACCAATAATAAATTACCCTGATTATCCCACCAACGTAACCAAACTTGATCGGGATTATTTAAGTAACTTCCTTGCCATAATCCTAATTCTACACCTAATGGCAGAATTGGATAATGTCCCCGTTCATTAGGTTGCATTTTTTGGTAAGAAAAATCTACCAAATGATAAACTTCTAAATTGCCACTATTAACTTCATAAATCGCATAGTAGGGAGCGCGGATAATGCGTTCATAAACCCAAAATTTCCCAGGTTTTTCACCTGGTTGTAAACCCGCTAAAGGTGTTTTATCTCGTTCTTCTTCACCATTACCACTGGCTAATTCTATGACAATTAAAGGGGGAATATATTCCCGCCATAGAACATAGGATCGGCGAATTTTACCATCTAGCCTGGGTGGAACATCAGGGACATAAAACCAATCTGGTGCTACTGTACCTTTTTCCGGTGGTTCTGTTTCTCGCCAATAAATCCCGCAATCTTGACCTATACAAAATTGTCCATCGGGATGTAATTTTTGTAAAGTTTGAATAATTGAATCTGTGATGATTATGCTTTGGGGATGTTCTTGAAAGTTCTTCACGAATGTACCATCAGACTCCGGTAGTTGAGTATGATCAGGAAACTGTGGAGGTATGGAAATATCAGCCAGGGTTTCACTCATACTATTTAAAGGATTGCAGTTATTAATTTAAGATTATATCGCATGATAGTAAATAAAATTGTCAGAATCAGGTGGTTATCGAGCGACTTGTACTGAGCGAAGTCGAAGTAAGTCGAGATAATGTCCAGGATTTAAGGATTTACAGGATGTTATTTGTAAATAGCCTAGAGATTTTTCATTAAAGCCACTAAAATTTTCATGAAAATTTCTAAATCAGTGGGTACACGATAAAGGTTTAAATCTTGAGTGATTTCTTTTGATTTACGATGCAAAATCACAAATTGCCAAATCTTACCAATAGAAACTCAATTATTGGTTTTTTTCCATAGTTATTTTTTTCAGCTTCCATGTTTTCACAAGCTAATTTTGAGTTAATTATGTTTTTTCTTAGTTTTGTTTATATTATAACTCTCTGCGTTCTCTGCGCCTCTGCGTGAAAAAACAAAGACACAAAAACGCACAGAAAAAACCTTTGCGTCTTTGCGCCTTTGCGTGAGAAAATTCTTAACCTACATTAGCAACATAAGGACTCGTCAACTTATCCAACTGTTGAATTAACAAACTCAGAAACAAACCCACATCCGTAACCACACCTACAGACTCAATTGAACCGCGATCGCTCAATTTTGTCACCACCGCAGGGTTAATATCCACACATACCATCTTCACCCCTGCTGGTGTCATATTTCCTACACCGATGGAATGCAGCATAGAAGACAGCATCAAAATCATTTCCGCACCTTGAATGATTTGAGCATATTCCTGTTGTGCTAAAATCAAGTTCATTTGCGTATCCGGTAGGGGTCCATCATCCCGAATTGAACCCGCAAGAGAAAAGGAAATGTTATTTTTCACACATTCATACATTACCCCGCTGTTTACCACTCCTGCATCTACAGCTTTAGCGATGCTACCAAAACGGCGAATGGCGTTAATTACCTTTAAGTGATGTCGATGTCCACCACGTACAGCTACACCGCGTTTCATATCCACACCGAGAGATGTTCCCATCATATTTTGTTCGATGTCATGAACTGCGATCGCATTTCCCCCTAAAAGTCCTTGAACATAACCTTCACGAATCAATCTAGAAAGATGTTCTCCGCCGCCCGTATGAATTACCACTGGACCAGCAGTGACAACTACTTTACCGCCAGCATCCCGAATTTTACGTAATTCCCAGGCTACTTGTTCCACCACTAATTCTACCCGTCTTTCACTGGAAACACCAGAAGACATAAAGCTAAATTCCTGGGCGTTACGTTGTTCGCGGGATTCGGTTTTGCGGATAGTGCGGATACCTTGAACGTCAACTACTACCTGTTCACCAATTTCTAGATCACGCAAAATTTTACATCTAGCAACTAACCCATTGGCTGTACTAGAAATAGCGATCGCCCCATCCATGCGTTGATTTTCTACTTTCAGCCATTGTCCATTTACCCTTACTTCGGTAGGATAAATCGTACTGACATAGAAATCATCAGGAGCAACACCCGCTTGTAAAACTGGTTCGAGTTTTGCATCTCTTTCATCTTGGGGTAAGTCAACCGCACCCAAATCAATCAACTGGGATATAATCTCTTCCATCACCTCATGGGATGGTGCAGAAACCCTGACTTCTGCTGCTGAGGTGCTTTGACGTTGTTCTCCCAAGTTGAACTTGAGAACTTGGAAACTTCCCCCCATGTCTACGATCAAATCTAAAGCGCGGTTAATTAAACCCGCATCTAATAAATGACCTTCTAAACGAATTATCCGACTTTCGACTTGAGTTGTAGCGTGTACTTCTTCCCGTACAGGTTCAGTCACTCGTAAAGTTAAGCATTTAGCCGCACCACCAGCTTTGAGAAATTCAGTTAAAGGGGTTTCAATCACTTGAAAACCAACTTCCGCTAACCGTGATTTTAAACTATCACTGGCTTTGTTCATAATCACGATGCTTTCGATGTTCACCGCATTACAAGCAAAGTTAACCGCATCAGCTTCTGCAATGGCAATACGTTTTTCTGGTGCAACGCGCATTTCTATCACCCGGTTAGAGTAGGAGTCAAACGCACCGGGGTAATACAGCAAATACCCATTAGCTAGGGGACAGAAACAGGTATCAAGATGATAAAATCTTTCATCCATCAACCGCAGAGAAATCACCTCAATATCTAGCCATTTAGCCAAATAGGGGTGAGAATCTAACTCAGAACGGAAACCATACCCCGCCCATAACCAGCGCCCTTCCCTATCTAAAAGCGCGTCACCTGCACCTTCAAAGGGTAAGTCTTTAGGAAGTGTGTAAACCTTAAAACCATTATTTTCAAACCACTGTTGAAAATACGGTTCTTCTCCTTGGCGTTCTTTATGTAAAAAACGGCTGAGAACCACATTTTCACCAAGAACTAAACCAGCATTGGCACTGAATACCATATCTGGCCAACCTTTTTGGGGTGTCACTAAATCGACAATGGCATGATATTTGATAACATTGTATAATTTATTCCACTGTTCTACAGCGCGATCGCGTGATGATTTGTGAATATTCCCTTCCATCCACGGATTAATCACATAGTCTACATCGTAGTGGTCGGGAGCGCACATTAAAAACCGAATTTGGGAAACCATAAAAAATTTTACTTTGCTTTTCAGTAATCTCTTCTGGATACAGAGTTTTGGTGTTCTAAGTCTGTCAAATCTGCTACTTAATAGCTACCTTTTGCTCTTGGTAGACTATACCAGGATATCGTTCCTATTCTATTACTGCTATAGGGAAAAGTAGAGGAAAAGTTAAGAAGTTTGTATGCTAATGCAATATTAACTTGTTGATTGATGGGTTATTTCTATTGTATGCTGAATTTACTCTTAATTAAATTATGGATTTTATTGAATTTAAAAAAATCTGAATCATCACATGGCTTTCTTTAGTGAGTTTATTGTATGCTTCACTAGATTCTGGATCAGGATACTTAGGAAAATTTTTCTTACAATATTCGATAGAATCTTTAGCATTCACACAGAATTTTAGGAAAGCAGTGGCAGGGCAATTAATATAATCTTCATGTTTTAAATGTCCTTCTATTTCATTAAGAAACAGATACTCTTGTATAGGCTTTTCTTCTATCATTACTGTAGTAGCTATTCAACAAGCAAAGTATTATTCTTATCATCATATTCCGAAGTTAAATTTTAGTCAATTTCAGTTTAAAAACTCTTGCAATTCAAAATAATAGCTGAGTCCTGTTGGGCTGACACCGTAAATGGTGCTATAATAGTGTCATGTCTACCACACCACTGCCTCACGTTGTTATAGATACTAACGTTGTATTTGAAGGCTTGACAAAGCAGGGTTGCGCTGCTGGTTTAGTTATTGATACATGGTTAGCTGGTTTACTTGTGGTTCATGTGTCTAATGCCTTAGCTTATGAATATGAAGATGTTTTATCTCGTAAGCTCTCAGAATCTCGTTGGCACCAAATGCAACCCGTTTTAGGAAAATTGCTCAGTTATGCTCATTTTACAAATATTTACTACACATGGCGACCAAATTCACCAGATGCAGGAGATGACCTTGTAATTGACTGCGCTATGAACGCAGGTGCAACAGTTATTACATCCAACATTCGTGACTTTCAAAATGCAAAAGAATCTTTAGGTTTAGCAGTGATGACACCGACACAGCTAGTAATTAAATTAGCCTCTGGAGAAATTTAGCTATGAGTAGATTAACATTGAGATTACCAGCTACATTACACCAACATTTAATCAAGTTAGCTGAAACTGAAGGTATTTCATTAAATCAATATATAGTTTATGCTTTAACCCGCCAAGTTGTATCCACAGATTTTATTCAAGCAACACCAGAAAAAGAAATAAGTGAACAGGAACAAAGTTTTCAAACACTACTAGAAAGACTAGGAAAAGCTTCTGAAGGTCAAATTCAATCAGTTTTAGCTGAACGTGAAGTTGTAGAACCAGAAGCAGAATTAAGTAATGAAATTATCGCTTCTCTTCAACAAAAAATAAATAACGCAATCAACAAAGGACACAATAACCAATAAAAATAAAGAATTTTATATAAGCGTTACCGGATTAGGCGTTAATGTAATCAGCTTGAACCGATAAAGTTACTTAGATTTTAATTGTTCACGTAACGATATATAACAGTTTTGGTTACTTCCTCTCCGAAAGTTAATTTCCGTGCAATGATGGGAAATGAGAAGTAATTCGGCGACGGCGTTTGTTTTTAATATTGATAGGTTTTTTCCTTTTGGTACTTACAGACTTTTCTCCGAAATCTAAATCTCTACACTCTTATGATTTTGGAGAAAATCTATGTCAATTTATGTAGGCAACCTCTCTTATGAAGTTACCCAAGATACTCTAACTGCGGTTTTTGCAGAATATGGTTCTGTAAAGCGCGTTCAACTACCTACAGATCGTGAAACAGGAAGACTGCGCGGTTTTGGGTTTGTGGAAATGAGTACAGATGAAGAAGAAACATCTGCTATTGATGCCCTTGATGGTGCTGAGTGGATGGGACGTGATTTAAAAGTTAACAAAGCTAAACCCAAGGAAGATAGAGGTGGTGGTAATCGCAGTGGTGGTGGTGGTTATAATCGCAATCGCTACTAAGTTATAAAATCAAGCATTTTTGCTAATGCAATAGTTTTAGCAAATTAATTGAATTAATTAAAGGCTCAGGTATGACAAAATAGTAATACTTGAGCCTTTTTAATGGATAATCTCAGATTAGGGCTGTTCAGAAATCTGCACAATTAATTTACCCATTTTCTCACCATTAAAAAGTTTGAGAATAGCTGTAGGTGCATTTTCCAAACCCTGGACAATTTCTTGCTGATATTTAAGTTTTCCCTGTTGTATCCATTGTCCCATCTCCCTAAAAGCAAGATCCCATTGACTCACATAATCAGTGACAATGAAACCTTGTAATAATACCCGCTTCATTAAAATCTGACTGAAATTATAAGGTCCAGGTAAAGGTTCTTCAGTATTATAAGTAGAAATCAAACCACAAAGAGGAATGCGGGCATTTAAATTCACTTGTGTTAAAACAGCGTCCAGAATTTCCCCACCCACATTTTCAAAATAGATATCAATTCCATGGGGACAAGATGCAGCTAAAGCGGGACTTAAATCTGCGGTTTTATAATTTATTGCAGCATCAAAACCCAGTTCTTCTAATAAATAGCGACATTTTTCATCGGAACTGGTGATCCCCACTACACGACAACCTTTAATTTTCCCTATTTGTCCGACTAATGAACCTACAGCACCAGAGGCCGCTGAGACTACCAAAGTTTCTCCTGGTTGAGGTTTTCCTATATCTAAAAGTCCAAAATAAGCGGTGCAACCAATAAAGCTAAGAACCGCCATAAAAGCAGTGAGGGGAACTGTTAAGGGTTGGGGAATTTTGGTGATGTAAGGAAGATATCCAGTAGTAATTAAAGCGTAATCTTGCCATCCTAACAATCCAGAAACGAGATCCCCCCGTTGAAAGTTGGGATTTTTAGATTCTTCCACTATACCCAGAACTAAACCACGCATGACTTCCCCAATTTCCACAGGTGGCATATACTGGGGGCGATCGCTCATCCAAATGCGATGGGTAGGATCTAGGGAAAGATAGATATTGCGGATCAATATTTCGCCTGCTTTTGGTGTGGGAATGGGTTCTTGACGATACTCAAAGTCACTTACTTTGATGTCACCCACAGGACGAGATGCTAAACGCCATTGACGATTAATAGATGATTTCATAAATTTGAGTTTGTTTGTCAGGATTTTTGCAGATTAGCAAGAATTTTTATTAAAACTTAGCATAATTATCGGGCAGTAAGTAAGGGCAAAATGTCAGCATTCAGCCATCAGCCAGAAACTGAAAAGTATCAGTAATAGGCTATAATCTACTCTTATGAACACTGATGTAAGTTAACAAAACTATGCATCTTTTTACTAACTCAGTCTTACTCAAGACAAAAGCTGTTAGCGTAGCGTGGCGTAGTCATTTACTGATTACTGATAGCTGAATACTTACGGCAAAATTAGTCACAAAATGTTAATTTATAAAAATATAACTAATTATAACTAAGTTAAACTGCTCTACATCTACCAATGCCTTATCTTACTACTGCTGCGGAAATCCGTTCTCAAATTGCTAAATACACCAAATCTCAAACTCTTTGGATAGATACAGAAGTGGCTGATTATAAAAGTCGTAATCCCCGATTATCCCTGATTCAAATATTGGATCATCCTCAAGATATGACTGGTGACAGTGTTTATATTTTGGATGTTTTAAATAAGTCTGATGTGATTGCTGCTTTTATTGAGCAAATCATGATTAATGAATCTATCGAAAAGGTTTTTCACAATGCAAGTTATGATTTGAAACTTTTAGGCAATAAAAAAGCCAAAAATATCACTTGTACTTTAGAAATGGCTAAGTCCATACCATATCATATTCTACCATTGCCTAATTATCAACTGAAAACTTTAGGTAATGTGTTGTGTAATTTTTATGGTATTGATAAACAGGAACAAGGTAGCGATTGGGGTATAAGACCTTTAAGCGATGAGCAATTAGAATATGCTTATTTTGATTGTATTTATCTGGCTCAAGTACATTCAAAATTATTAGCTTTACAGTCTCAAGTTATTACAAAACCAGAAACGGAAGATTTATCTGTACTTTCCCAAAAATATACAGAAGTGGAACAGCAAAAAAAACTGATTAATTCTGAATTTGATTATTTACAAGAAAGATTAAAAAAAGCGATGCAAATTCAAAATGTATCGGAAACTGAATATTATCAACTCAGTGGTTATGAACGGAAATCTGTTAAGGTGAAATTTACGGAGTTGGTGAGATTAGTAGAAAATGAAGATATTGATTTGGATTTTACCATTACTTTAACTGAGAAATTACAAAAAGAATTAGGCAGAAATTTAGAACAATTAGATGTAGATATTGAAAAAACTTCTGTTTGGCGGTTAATTACTAAATCTCAGGAAGAAGATGTTAAAAATGATTAATGGAATGCAAAAGCCAGAATTTATTATATTTTGAACTCACAGAACCCTGACTTATTTAATAAGTCGGGGTTTTAATTATTTATATTTACGTAAATGTATCTTAATCAACATTTTATAAAAGCTGAAATAGAATTATTTATACATTAAATTTTACAATTACTGGTTAAATTTTGAAAAAGTAATTCATGGAATCTATTAGTTTCTTTTAGTTTCTATTAGATTTTGGTAACAATTTTTTCCGGGTATGCAAGTGATTGATAAGAACTTATGAAATGGCAGTTATTGACATATAATAGACAAGTGCTAGGTAGAATATTAAAAATAACAGTGATTACTGTTTTCAGTGGAATTTTATGCGTTTCTTGCAATCAAAATCAGGATGTTTTAGTAACAGAAATAGGGGTTAGTCCTCCGAACCGACTGACACCTAGAACATCCAAAGCAGGAGAATTTTATATTCAGGGACAAAATCAGCACGCTAAAGGTAATTCTGAAGCGGCTATTGCTGCTTATAGTCGTTCAATTAGTCTTAATTCTCAATATGCACCTGCGTTTAAAAGTCGGGGTTTAGCATATTTTGATATTGGTAATAAAGAAGGTGCGATCGCTGATTATAATCAAGCATTACGTCTTAATCCTAATGATGCAGAAACCTATAATAATCGTGGTAATGCTTTTGCATCTTTGGGAGATCAACAAGCAGCTATTTCTGATTATAATGAAGCGATTCGTTTAGCTCCAAATTATGCAGAAGCTTTCAATAATCGCGGAAATGCCCGTGCAGCCATAGGTGATAGAAATGGGGCGATAGAAGATTATACTGAAGCAATTAGAATAGATCAAAATTATTCTGTTGCCTATAATAACCGCGGAAATGCTTACGCTGCCCTGGGAGATCCACAAAAAGCGATCGCAGATTACAATCAAGCCATTCGTTTAAATCCTAATTTTGGTCCTGGGTTTAATAACCGAGGAAATGCTTTTGCTGCTGCTGGAGATAAACGCAGTGCATTACAAGATTTACAACGGGCAGCAGCTATTTTTGATCGAGAAGGTAACAAAGGATTGTATCAACAAGTAATGAAAAATATTGAAGATTTGGGAAGGTAAAAAGAATAGGAGTCAGGAGATCAAGGAGTCAGGAGTTAGAAGAAAGATAAATATTCCCAGTCCCCAATCACCAGTCCCTAATCCCCAGTCACCAATCACTATTCTTCAAAACTAGGAGTGCGTAAATCTTCCACTAAAGCTTGAATATCTTCAGGAGGTGGGGGAGTAAAACGGGAAACTATCAAGGTGACAATAAAATTAATGACCATTCCTAAAGTGCCGATCCCTTCAGCAGAAACGCCAAAAAACCAAGGTGTCATTCCGGCAAATTTCACCCCAATAATATAGATGATTGTGAAAATTAAACCACTCAACATTCCCGCGATCGCACCTTGAGAATTTGTCCGTTTATCAAAAATTCCTAACACTATCACCGGGAAAAAACTAGCAGCAGCTAAACCAAAAGCAAACGCCACTACTTGAGACACAAAACCGGGAGGGTTAACACCAAAATATCCTGCTAAAATTAAGGAAAAACCAACAACAACTCGCCCCACAAATACCCGTTTTTCTTCTGAAGCTGTTTCATCAAAAATACGATAATAAAGATCATGGGCGACAGAACTGGAAATCACCAATAATAAACCGGAAGCCGTGGATAATGCAGCAGCTAAACCACCCGCAGCTACTAAAGCTATAACCCAAGCTGGAAGTTTAGCAACTTCAGGAGTTGAAAGGACAATAATATCATTGTCAATGGTAATTTCATTAGTTGCTTTATTCGGTGTTAACTGCAATTTTCCATCTTGGTTTTTATCTTCAAACGTCAACAGTTTAGTTTTTTCCCACTTATTTACCCAGTCTAATTTTCTCACTTCCTCAATTTTTTGATCATTAAAAGTCTGGATCAAATTGTACCTGGCAAACATGGATAAAGCGGGGGCAGTGGTGTATAGAATCGCAATAAATAATAAAGCCCAACCTGCGGAAAATCTCGCCGCCCGCACATTAGGAACAGTGTAAAAACGGACAATAATATGGGGTAACCCAGCAGTTCCTACCATCAAAGCAATGGCGATGAATAGGACATCTAACATGGTTTTATTAGCAAAAGGTTGGGTATATTCCTTAAAACCTAAAGCCACCTGAAGTTGATTTAAATTATTAGCAACATCACTAAAAGTAAATGCTAATTGGGGAAAAGGATTTCCTGTAAGTTTATTTGCAATAGCAATGGCAGGAATTAAATAAGCTAAAATCAAAATGCAATATTGGGCAACTTGTGTCCAAGTAATACCTTTCATTCCTCCCAAAACTGCAAAAAAACCAACGATCACAATACCGATCATGACACCAGTATTGATATCAACTTGCAAAAAGCGACTAAATACAATTCCTACCCCGCGCATTTGTCCGGCAACATAGGTTAAAGAAACGAAAATTGCCGCCACAACTGCAACTAAACGAGCGAGATTTGATTTATAGCGATCGCCTACAAAATCTGGTACTGTATATTTACCAAACTTCCGCAAATATGGGGCTAATAATAAAGCTAATAAAACATAGCCACCAGTCCAACCCATCAAATAAATTGAACCATCATAACCCAGGGAAGAAATTAATCCAGCCATCGAAATAAACGAAGCCGCAGACATCCAATCTGCTGCGGTTGCTGCACCATTAGCAATAGAAGGAATACCCTGTCCAGCTACAAAAAAATCCTTGGTATTTTCTACTCTTGACTGCCAACCAATGTAAATGTAAAGAACAAAAGAAAGTCCTACTAAAATAATCGTCCAAAGTTCAACTGACACCGTTTATCCTCGCTTTGTTTTATTTTTTGATATTATATTTTCGGTCTAATTTATCCATTTGGAAAGCGTAGGTAAAAATCAAAACTACAAAAATCAAAATTGATCCTTGTTGTGCCATCCAAAAACCAAAAGGAACACCAAAAAACTTGATTGTGTTTAATGGTTGAACTAATAAAATGCTGAAAACTATGGAAGCTAAAGCCCAAATAATTAACAGATTTCTGATTAAAGCAGTGTTAGCACGCCAATAAGCACGGCGTTGTTCTTCATCCATTGTTGTTATCCTGGTTGAATCATAGATAATTTCAATAGCCGTTATTATCTAACCAGAATCCAATTTTTCATGTTAATTTTTTTTAATTTTTGTAAATTATCTTTTGTAAATAAACTTCCGCAAAGTTGATTAACCATACTATGTACATATAGGAATCTGATTTGATATCTGAAATTATCTATGTAGGCAGGCAAGAGGCAAAAGGGTTTTAGAGAATTTAGGTGTACGGAGTTTTTTTCAAAAATCAAATATTATTCCTATAGTAAAATACAATTATTTCTAAATTTTTATTTCATCCTACATTCCGCAGAAGCGTAGAGCAAGTCCTAAGTTGACAATTTCATAGACAAAACTATACTTGTATTGACAAAAATCAATATATTTTTAGGAAAAAATCAACTACTTGATATATAATACGGTGATATCAAGTATTGAATTGAGACTATTGCCGACGCGAAAACCAAGCAATGATGGTGGTAGTCTTTTTCAGAAACTTAATTGGAACACAATCGCGTCTGGCTAAGGCGTGAAAGTCTACTGAGGGATAACTGCTCCCATGCTCCCGTTGAAGTAGAAAGTAAAGTCTAGTTTTGTCTAGGTTTTATATAGCAGTTAAAAAATAATTATCCCCAAAAGCCTTTATTGCCTTTATGGCTTTGCAAGAAGCAGCAATGATGGGTCAAATAAAACAGGAGTCAAGAGAATCAAGAAAGCAGTTTAGCTTAAAGCAGACCGAATCACAAATTTCTGTGTCATAAACTTACTAGCGAGGACGTTCATTATTATCATCAAAGTCTTCCTCTTCATCTTCAAAAAAACCCCAATCATCATCACTTTGATCAGTATTTGGGGGTTGATAAGGAGGGATAATTACTCGGTAATCAGCATCATAAATTGATTCGGTTTTTCCTACACCAGTATTTTTCGGTGATTGAGAACTGTAGGAGTAAACAGAATCAGACTGAGATACATTTTTCCGAGCTTGCTGATTTGGGTAGGGTTTCGGGCTTGGTGTCTCGGCTGGTTCTGCAAAATCCCAATCATCAGCTTGATTAGGATCTGTTTCCCAATCATCAAATTCATTACTGGTAGTGTAATCGGTTTCTGTAACTGGCCTGCGTGGGCTACTGGGAGGTGGTATAGTTTCTTCCCTGGGATTTGTCTTAACACGCGGTGCTGTTCTCGTTGACCTAGATGAAGATGCTTTTTCAGTAAAATAAGTAGTAAATTTAAACAAGGTGGTAATTAAAAAAGATGTTACACCACCAGCAGCAATGCTAAATAAAATCCATAAAGCCAGTGGTAATGGTTGAGTTCGCATCCCCAAAAATACTAAGGGGAGGGCAGGAGAAAAATTTTGAACTAACAATAGTGTTAGTCCCCCCAGCACCACTACCAACAAAATTACACGAATTCCAGCCATTTTTGTTATTAGTTATTAGTCATTAGTCATTAGTCATTAGTCATTTTTATCCAATCACCAGTCCCCAATCACCAGTCCCCAGCGATGCACTGAGCTTGTCGAAGTGTCCCCAGTCCCCTTAAATATGACCTTCCCAGCGTTGAATGGGAATACAATCAATATCTAGTTGATCTAAAGCACGGGCTACGACAAAATCAACTAAATCTTCAACTGTTTGGGGGTTGTGATACCAGGCGGGAATGGCGGGAACAACTCTCACTCCTGTTTCTGCTAAGGTGGTTAAGTTCCGCAGGTGAATCAGGCTAAAAGGCGTTTCTCTGGGAACAATCACCAGTTTACGCCCTTCTTTGATCTGTACATCTGCTGCCCGTTCTAGTAAGTCTGAACTTAAACCCACTGCTAGTTTAGCTACTGTACTCATGCTACAGGGGATAATGATCATCCCCAAAGTTTTGAACGAACCACTAGCAATACCAGCACCAACATCACTCCAAGGATGACAGCGTAGTTGACCAGATAGGGTTACTCCGGCTTGAGTTCGCCAAAATTTCTCTTGTGCTTGGGGATCTGCTGGCATTCGGATATTTTGCTCTGCTTGCCAAACCATGTAAGTTGATTTAGATGCAACCAGTTCAATTTTATACTCAGCTTCTAAAAGAAATTTAAGAGCGCGAATGGCGTAAATCAGGCCGGATGCACCTGATACGCCTAAAATAAGTGGTTTACTGTTATTGGACACGAAAATACCCAGAAAATTTACCTAAGAAGAATTTAGGAGTCAGGAGTCAGAATGAATTCTGTGCAACTGGTGGATGAATCGGGGTTTAAAGCCCCCAGATTTATCCGTGAAGAAAAGAAAAAATTTTTGCGAGGTGTTACCCCTGACTATGCCTACGGCACGTCTACGACGAACAGGCATGGGGTATTCTGACCGCTGAATTCTGACTTCTCTTTATTCATCTTCACTATAGGGATCTAAATCAAAAGATTTGATGTGATTTGGTAAGTAAATATCTGTGCCATCTTCATTAGCAACACTTACTCCTGAACCTTTGACCATACTATCAGCGCCAACTGTGACTAAATCAATTTGTTGACGGTAGTAGTCTACACTTTTGACTTGTACGGAGACGCGATCGCCTAATCTATAGGAAGCGCGATTTTTCCGCCCAAATAGTGCTTGTTGTCTAGCCCGATATTCATACCAATCATCTTTTAGTGAACTAACGTGTACTAATCCTTCTACCCGCAAAGGTGTACTCAGTTGAGAGCCGATTTCTGACTCTGTAGCTGGGACTTCGATTTCTACAAAGAAACCGTAGGATTGAACGCCTGTAATTACACCGGGAAAAACTTGACCGATGCGCTGTTTCATCAGTTGGGCCTTTTGTAGTCCAGCTAAATCGGCTTCAGCTTCTTGAACTTCTTTTTCTCGGTCATTAATCTGGACAAGGACTCTATTTAAATCGCTTTGTAGTTCTTGTTGTAGTTCTGGTGGGAGAACGTTCCAGTTAATTTCCAAATGAGAAGAAGAGTGACGCAGGTTAACACGCTCTTTAACACGGGTGTTGCGGCGATCGCGCCCATATTCCAATAAGGCATGATATACCCTTTGCATGAGTAAATCTGGGTAACGCCGCAAGGGTGAGCTGATGTGAAGATACTGTGGCAGTGCTAAACCAAAGTGAGATCCTTTGGTGGTGCTGTACATAGCAGGTTTGAGAGTATCTTGCAACAGGTAGGTAAGAACTTGCTCAGATGGTGATTCAGCGAAAATACTGGTTAATTGCTGATAATCTAGGGGTTGAATTTCCAATTCTGGATCAAGTGTTAATTCCACACCTAAATTAATTGCCAGTTTCAGCATTTCCTGGACATCTTCAGGATCAGGTGTACCTTGAACTCGCCAAATAGCAGGAACTCCCAAGGCGCTGAGTTGATCTGCCATTAGTTCATTTACCATCAGTACAAACTCTGTGATGAGCGATCGCACTGGTGAGTCATGAGGTACTACCGCCCCCATATTACCTTCATCATGATAAGGATTTTGGCTAGGTGGTAGATTCAACTGCAAGCTACCGCGAGATAAGCGAGCTTGTTTGACTGTTGTCGCCAAAGTTGCCAAATCACGTAATATCTCTGTACTTTCAACAGATGCTTTTGTTGATTCACCATTGAGTATTGCTTCCCCTTGCTCTTTGCTTACAGCCATATCAACATTAATCACACTCGGTTGAATTTCCCACTCAATCACTTCTCCCAGTTGGGGATCAATGGTGATGACAAAGGAGAGTGCGAGGCGATCGCTGTCCGGTATCAATGAACAACGTTCCCCTACCGCATCAGGTAACATCGGCAAAATTAAATCTCCGAGATACACTGATCTGCCCCGCTTGAGTGCTTCTCTATCTAATATCTCGTCAGCCTGAATAAAGTGAGATAAATCAGTAATATGAACAATTAACCGCCAGGGTTGACTGGGGTTTTTCTCTAAGCTAAAAGCATTTTCTACTACTCTATCGTCACCGTTTACCCCTTCTATCGTCAGAGTAAACAAATCCCGTAAATCTACGCGATCTTTTAAATCTGCTTTCAGCAGCTTTTTAGGTAATTTCGCGGCTGCATCCAAGACATTTTCTGTAAAAGTCCGAGATAAATCGTGTTTGCACGTTACCAAGTCTATATCAGCAGCGGCTTCAGCATCGCTACCCAGAATTTGTACCACCCGCCCCAGGGGTGGATATTGAGCTAAGGGATAACGCAAGACTTCCACATGAGCTAAGTGGTCGATAGCTGCTTCTAAGTTAATGCCATTGGTGAGCAGTTTCAATTCAAACAGCAAACGATCATCCAAAGGTACAGCACGGAAACCCCCTTCTACTTGCTTAATCCGTGCTAGTAAAGTGTGATTAGAACGCTCCAGAATCAACTTTACCTCACCTTCAGGAGAACGGCGACGACTACCTTCTTTTAGAACTCTCACCAAAACGCGATCGCCATTCCAGGCATTACTGAGATGGCTTTCCCGGATATAAATATCCTCCGAGCCTTCCACATCCTGAATTGCAAAACAAAACCCCTTACTAGAACAGCGGAGTTTTGCTTCAATCAGCCCCTCTTCTGATACACGACGATACTTACCCCGATCTTTGACTAACAGTCCAATTTTTTCCAGCACCTCCAAAGCAATGTGAAGTTTTTCCAAACTATCTTCATCTTCACAACCCAGTTTTTTTTCCAAAACCTTACGAGCTACCAATTTATCATCAGTAAAATTGGCAAGAAGTGTAGCGATTGAAAATTCCATGCAGTGAACCGACCTTTGGTCAAAACATCATTTTTCGTTTAATCTGGTTCTTCCGCTTTACTAAACTTACTCAAATCTACCTAAAGACTTGCAGTTAGCTTCCTGCTTTACTTAAGAGTGACGGCACTTACTTAATCCACAGGCTTTTGGTTTGGACAAAGCTTGCCCTACCTTAGAATTTTAGGATTTTCCGGCTTGGTTATCGCCTAAAAAGTATTTTAGATGAACTAATTTACCTTTTTCAAAACCTTGTTTACTTAAATTTGAGCAAATTTAAGTATATTTAGGTAAAATTTTGAGTTCAGTTGTTAGCTCTGTATCTCCTCACAGCCAACAGACACTTGTTGCCAACGAATTACCCTAGAGTGGTCTCTCGTAGATAAGACAAGGCAGCACAAGTTCCTTTCAGAGCGAGGCTCTGCTCGGAATTCTCACTGCACGACCAGAATTCACTTGGGTTCAACCTTCTTCACCTAACCAATCTTACACAGCACTCCTGATACTCGATTTCCACCTGATAATTACGCAATGGAATTTTGAGAGATTTGGTTTAGAGAACTCTTCAATTTCCACTAGCTGATACAAAAGGCAAGTAACAGATGTTTGATTGTCTAGATTTCAACAGGTACTACCATGAGAATCTGGGTTTTAACTAGGAGACACAGCCGATTAACCTAATTTTCCCCTCTGTAGAATCGGTAACAATCAGGTAAGCAACTGAACAAGCAATGAGGGCGAACCTTATCTTTATTATTGTAGATTTAGAGCGCACTTCCAGAAAATACTTCTAGATATCTAGTTGGGTGATTAGTATAGCATTGAAAGGAAGACACCTGATTCAGTCAGCAGTAACTAAAATTTTCTGCGAATTACGCACAAATTAGCTGCTGCTACAATCTTGACTGATGATCATAGCGCAAAAAGTCGTAGGGGCGAAGCATTCGGAAAATAACCTGTGATCAAAATTAATAATTGTTCGCCCGAATGCTTCGCCCTGACAGGAAAATAACCTGTGATCAAAATTAATAATTGTTCGCCCGAATGCTTCGCCCTGACAGGAAAATAACCTGTGATCAAAATTAATAATTGTTCGCCCGAATGCTTTGCCCTGACAGGAAAATAACCTGTGATCAAAATTGATAATTGTTCGCCCGAATGCTTTGCCCTGACAGGAAAATAACCTGTGATCAAAATTGATAATTGTTCGCCCGAATGCTTTGCCCTGACAGGAAAATAACCTGTGATCAAAATTGATAATTTATCGCCCGAATGCTTTGCCCTGACAGGAGGCAGGAGGCAGAAGTTCAAGAAGTCAGGCGTATGGCTTCGCTATCAGGACGTATTACCAAGTAGTTAAATAGGGCTTGCTGAATAAACTCAAAACCTTGATAAATCAAGGGTTTCAGGTGGAAAATCAGGAAATCAGTGCAGGATTTTTCAGGGGTATACTCCTAAAAGCGTGCATTTTCCGGGTGAAATTTCAAAGAATTGGTTACTAACAGATCACCCAAACTCTTGCCTATTCCCTATTCCCTGCCTTAACGAAGAGACTTTTTGAGCAAACCCTAAATATCTATATAAAATCAAACAAATCTACAAAATACAAATAAAGTAAAACAGATTGAGATAGGTGGAAATATGATGTTGGCTCAGTTCCAGAGATTGTATCCTAACGGAAGTATTATTTCTGAATTAGTAGAGATTTTTCAAGGTAAATATATCGTCCGAGTCAGTCTACAAATTGAAGGTGTCACCCGTGCCACTGCTATGGCGGGGGCAGACACTGTGGAAGCTGCAGAAGACCAAGCTAGAAATCGGGCGCTGATGGTTTTGGGAATCACAAATACAACCAGGGAAAATGCTGCTGTTTCTGTTTCCCCAGAACCTGTTTCCCCTGTAACCGTGAATCCTTCCCCAAAAACTACCACAGTTTTCCATGAATCTGTCCCTAGCACTGGTGATGTTGTTAGTAGTCCATCGTCACTGGCCAACAACAATAAAAACCATACCTACAACCAAACTTTAGATCAAACTTTAGATCAAATAGATCAAAGTTTTTCTGAAACTACTCCCACAGAAGAAAAAATTGATACTTCAGCGCCTAACCTGAATCTAGTATCTAATCCCGAACCTGAACTTCAACCTTTACCAGAAATTCCTCCTAGTAATGTCACCCCATTTACTCCACGTAGTTATTCTTCTGTTGAAGATACTGGTTTGCGCTTAGGGATAGGCAAAACCAAGAGAAAAAGCGAACCAGTTAATTTATCTGATGTCATTGCCCAAACCGATGTCCAAATAGAACGCTTGGGCTGGACTAAAGAACAGGGAAGAGAACATCTCAAGAAAACCTACAGTAAACTGGGGCGTTCTTTACTGAGTGAGGAAGAGTTACTCGATTTTCTCAACTACCTCAAAGCTCAACCTGATCCTATAGCTGGATTTTAAAAGGAGGGGACTGGGGACTGGGGAC
>NZ_JACJUZ010000071.1:0-28045 GCF_014299995.1 Sphaerospermopsis sp. LEGE 00249
TTGTATGTGTCAACAAATTAGTTATGTTCATTGGATGGAAGATATCATGAGATGTTGACATTTTCACCCTTAATAGGACTACTATAACTGAATATGTAAACTTTTGTAACGACATTCAACATTTCTGCGCTAGAATATAAATCTGAAAAAAGCTGATTGCTTTCTTTAGGGCTAAAAAATTTCGGATATAATATTACTTCTCCATCAGTAGAAATAATTGTTTTTTTATTAACGTGATTTTCTAAAATCACATTATTAGTATCTGGTAGATAGTCCCAAAGACTGATTTGATTATACATAATTTGATTAAATCTCCGTAATTATACATTTATTGAAATCATCTGCTGTGGTTCAGGATGCTGATTCTATATTACCAAGTCATCCCCAAATTCAAAACAAAGCCCTTTCCTAAAAAGCGAACTGACAAGTCAGCACTTGCACTATCGCACATCCCCAAACCCCTAAATAGCGATCGCACTCCCTCCACATCCCCCAAAAAGCGATCGCACTTCCACAAAACCCCAAACGCGATCGCACCCCAAACACCCCCAAACAACGATCGCACCTTCCAAACCACAAAACAGCGATCGCACATCTCCAAACGCCCCACAACAGCGATCGCACTATCCAAACCTGCAAACAGCGATCGCACCTCCCCACATCCACAAAAGCGATCGCACCTCCACACATCCCGAACAGCGATTAATTCGGTAAACTGCGAAAAATGGCAACAATTAAAATCCAAAAGCTAAAGTATCCAGCATATATTTACTTTTTTCTCTTCCCACTTCTAAATATATTTCTAGTAGTTCTTCATAAGCAGTTGCTCCACCCACAATATTCCAAAACTCATTTCCAATAACAACAGCTTCATCAAAAGGTAAATAACTTTTTGCCTGAGTCCATTTATAATCAACTTTATTTGCACCATAAGGATTATAAGGCATTGCATAATAAGTTTGTAATTTGGGACGGTTCACCCCACGCAGTAAATGAAACCTCAACAAACGTTGTAAAACTTCTAAACATTGTCCTTTATTGGGTTTGGGAGCTTTGATTTCAAAGAAAAATTCCGTCCCATCTTTTGCCAAAATATAAAGGTCAACACGAGCTATTTTTAACTCTAAATCATTAGTTCTGCGAGCATTCAGCACTGCTGTGATCATTTCTTGAAAAGATGGTTTTTCTTGTTCCTGTTTTGCAGCAGATTCGTAATTTTGCTTTTGAAGTTCAGCTTCTGCAAAAGCTGCAATACTTACCTGATTTTTAATATCGTAACCCCGCCGGACATCTCGATGATGTTCGAGAGCAATTAAACGAGCGCATTCTTCAAAAGAATTACCTAATTTTGTACTTAAACCTCTTTCAAATTGATTAATACGTATTAGTTCCGGGGGAATAAGTGCAGCTTGAAATGGCTTTAATTCTCCATTCGCTGAATATCTTGATAAATACTCTTCTGCACTGGTAGGTTTTAAAATTTTACGTCCTTTATACTCATCTATCAGACCTTTGATAAAACCTTCTAGATAACCCTTGATTTCCGCACGAGTTTTTGAACTAATAGCTGCCATAAAATCAGACTTATAAAATAAGTGTTAACAATGCTTTAGCTAAATTGTAAATGACTGGAACTGAAACAGCATTACCAAATTGATGTTTGGCTTTTGTTTCATTTTCGGCAATTTGAAAATCTTCGGGAAATCCCTGTAATTTGGCATAATCTTTTGCAGTTAGTGGTTTATATTTATTCTTGGCATAAATTTCTTGTATAAATTTTTGTTTATATACTTCTGGCTCATCACATTGTATAGATATAGTAGCTACATAATCTCTTGTTCCTGTAGCTGTCAAAGTTCCAATTGCATCAGCATGAGGTAAATATATTTTAGAAATACTATTAATTCCTGAAGATATTTTAGAATTTACAAATTCATAACCTTTACCTTCTATAAACCGTAGAATTTCTTTCTCTACCAGGCTGTTAATTTCTTCAATTTGTAAATTATCAATTAAAGTCTCTAAAACTTCTATTTTTAAAGGATTACCGTCTTTCTCTCCATATATTTTCTTTCTCCTATTTTTTAAAATAGTTTGACATATTAGTTTCTGTCTATAAGTAGTTTCTGTTAAATCCCAAGAATGAATTGTTGTATGTCCATCTCTAATATCAGCAAATGTAAAGAAATCATTTAACTCATCTACTTTTTGGAATCTGCCTCTGGAAGCAGGTATCTTACCATCATTAAATAAAACTTCTGGAGGGAATTTCTTTTTAGGAAAGTTAGTTTTTTCAATACCAGAAATTATATCATAAAGTTTTAATCGTTTATTTAATGGTTTAGGGAAAGTAAAACCCCAACAATTGGCAAGATCATTTCTAATACCAACAATAAATATTCTGTCTCTATCTTGAGGTAAACCAAAATCGTAGGAATTTAACACCTGATATTTAACTACATAGCCAAATGATGTTAAATTAGTAAGTATATATTCTAAACTTTGTTTATTTCTTGGCTCAGTTAAACCTTTAACATTTTCAAAGATAAATGCTTTAGGTTGGTTAAGTTCAACAACTCTAAACACATCAAGCCATAATTTGCCCCTTGGATCATCTAAACCTTGCCTTTTACCTGCTATTGACCAAGGTTGACAAGGTACACCACCTACTATTACATCTATTTCAAAAGGTAGTTTGTTTAAATTGGTAATATCTCCTAAATATGGTTCATCTGCATTGTGATCACGAATAAAATTATTTTTGTAAACTTTAATAGCTTCTTTATCAATTTCTGAATATCCTAAACAAATTCCTCCTAGTTCTTCTAGTGGGATTCTAAAGCCACCAATACCAGAAAATAGGTCTACAAATGTAAATTTTGTTGTGCAATTTATAGGTGTTATAGGTTGAAATAATTGAAATAAATCTAATTGTTTAGCTTCAACACTTGTACTCATATTTTTGGTTCATGTTATCTATTATTTAGCTAACCTAGTATGACTGATTAAGGCAGGTATAAAACCTGCCCATCTAAACCTATTCTATACCCTCAATCCGATTTTCAACCTCCTGATACAACTCCCTCAACCGGTCTAAATTCTCCTCACTCGTCTCCCAATAACCGCGACCATTGACTTCCAACAAAGTAGAAACAATCTTGCGGAAAGAATGAGGATTCAAATTCATCAGACGTTTCTGCATTTCCTCATCTTTAATAAACGTCTCATTGGTTTCCTCATAAACCCAGTTATCCACAGCACCAGCAGTTGCACTCCAACCAGTGGTATTAACCAACCGCTTAGAAAGTTCCCGCACACCTTCATAACCGTGAGACAACATCCCCTCATACCATTTGGGGTTTAACAACTTCGTCCGCGCATCCAAACGCACAGTTTCCGATAAACTTCTTACCTGTGCATTCGCGGTAGTTGTATCTGCAATGTAAGATGCAGGTTTCTTACCATCCGCACGCAGACTTGCAACTAATTTTGTGGGGTCAGAGTCGAAATAATGGGAAACATCAGTTAAACTGATTTCCGAAGAATCAAGATTTTGGAAAGTTGCATCAGCAGTTTTCAAAGTTGTTTCAAAAATCTGCCGTGACTCATCCATTACCCCTGGGTTATCAGAATTGAAAGAGAAAGATTTGCGTTTCAAATACATTTCTTGCAATTCCGCTTCACTATCCCAAGTGCTATTCTCCACAGCTAGGTTAATATTAGAAGAATAAGAACCAGAAGCATTAGAAAATACACGGGTTGCAGCTTGACGGAGATTAATTCCCATTTCCTCCGCTTGTTGCAGTGCGTGTTTCCGCACAAAGTTCATTTCTAAGGGTTCATCAGCTTCAGCAGCCATTTTTACACCCTGATCCAGTAAATTCATCTGGTTAATGAACAGGTCGCGGAAGACACCAGAACAGTTAATTACCACGTCAATTCTAGGACGACCCAATTCTTCCAAGGGTATCAATTCTAACTTGTTCACCCGTCCTAAAGAATCGGGAACAGGACGTACTCCCACCATCCACATAATTTGTGCCAGGGATTCCCCGTAGGTTTTGATGTTATCTGTACCCCAGAGGACACAGGCGATGGTTTCCGGCCAGTTTCCACCATTTTCAGTCTTATTGCGTTCTAACAGCCTATCAACGACGATTTTCGCAGACTGTACCGCCGCAGTAGTGGGAATAGATTGGGGATCTAAAGCGTGTATATTTTTACCTGTGGGCAATACGTCAGGATTACGGATGGGGTCGCCACCGGGTCCTGGTAAAATATATTCACCTTCTAAACCTTGCAATAAACCGCCAAGTTCGTTATCTGCACATACTTGTTTTAAGCAAAATTCCAAATACTCAAACAAGGGTTTTAATGCAGATGTATCCACGTTGTTAAAACCTGACTGATACAGAGATTCTACCCAAGGTTCTTTTTTACCCATGTTAAAGAAGTTTAACTTGGATACTAAGGAAACTCGACCTTCGGCATCAATTTGTTCTTGTACTAAAGCTGCCACAGCCGCACGGGTAGCCATTGTAATGTCTTGTAATAATTGCACATCGGCTAAAATGCCTTTGTCGCTGTTGCGGTAGATTTCTTCAATGTTCCGGCCTAAGCTGTTAGCAATGATGGAGGGTAATCCCAGTATACCGTCCTCTTGCCGATCTAAACTGGCAATATTCACTAAAGTGGCGATCGCCTCTTCTGCACTTGGTGGTTTACCGATGATATGCAAACCGCAAGGTAATAAGCGAGATTCAATTTCCATTAACTTGCGATAAACAATCCCGACGATATTATCCCGTTCTTCAGAGGACATATCTTTTGCGTCGGTTTCCGGCAGGTCAATATCTTTATCTAAGTTAACAATGCGGCATTTGTCAACGATCGCATTCACAATGGAAACTCCCCGGCCGCTGTCTTTCAAAGTTTGGTAAGAACCAATTAACTCACTGAGTTCTTTCAAACCTTTGTATAAACCAGCATTTTCCGCAGGTGGAGTTAAGTAAGAAATTGTTTCTGCATAACTGCGACGTTTAGCAATAGTCGCTTCACTGGGGTTATTCGCTGCATAATAATACAGGTTGGGAATTGTGCCAATTAATTGATCTGGGTAACAATCTCCAGACATCCCCATCTGTTTACCAGGCATAAACTCTAATGAGCCATGTGTACCAAAATGTAAAACAGCATCAGCACCCCAAATTCTTTCTAAATAAGTATAAAAAGCGGCGAAGCCATGATGAGGACTAGCGGAACGGGAGAATAATAAGCGCATGGGGTCGCCTTCATAGCCGAAGGTGGGTTGCACACCGATGAAGACATTACCGAAATGCTTACCGTATACGAGCAAGTTTTGTCCATCACTGTTTAAGTTTCCTGGTGGTGGACCCCAGTTTTCTTCTAAGCGTTGGGAGTATGGTGTCAGTGCTTCATATTCGGGGACTGACATTTTGTAAGCAATGTTGAGTTCAGGACTTGCGTATTGCGCTTGTGCGTCGTGGATGACTTGTTCCATCAACTCTTGGGCGGTTTCCGGGATGTCCCGCACATCGTAACCGTTGTTTCTCAGTCCTTTGAGAACTTCATGGATAGAACCAAATACATCTAAATATGCCGCAGTTCCCACGTTTCCTTTATCGGGGGGGAAGCTGAAAACGGTGATGGCGACTTTTTTGATTAATTTGGGTTTGCGACGCAGACTAGCCCATTTTAAGGCACGTTGAGCAACAATTTCTACCCGGTCTTGGAGGGCGATCGCTCTACCTGTTGCCCCATCTTTACCGGATAGGATAATAGGCTCAATTGCTCCATCTAGTTCAGGTATAGCAATCTGTAAAGCCACTTGAATAGGATGTAACCCCAAATCGCTATCTAACCATTCTTCGGTGGTTTGGAACACCAAAGGCAAGGCTACCATGTAAGGACGGTTTAATTTTTTTAATGCTTCAATAGCTTTGGGATGGTCTTGTCTTGCAGGTCCACCCACTAAAGCAAAACCAGTCAGGGAGACAACCGCATCAACTAAAGGTAATCTGGTTGTAGGTTCGTAGAAATAAGCATCTACAGGTTTAGAGAAATCCAAACCACCAGCAAACACAGGGAGAACTTTTGCACCTAATGATTCTAATTCCTGGACAATTGCTACATAATGTGCATCATCTCCAGTAACTAGGTGAGTTCGTTGTAAAACCAAACCTACACATGGTGCGAGGGGATCTTTGATATTTCGAGAAATGTCTCTGCGGACAGAATACCAGTTTAGATATTCTCGTACATCTTCAAACATATTTGGCGCTAAAGGATGCCAAATACCCATGTCGGGATAAACTACTGGTGCTTGATATTCAGCAGCAGCTAGTTTTTGTTTATCTTCCCCTTTTAAGACGTATTTATCAGCCAGCATCAGCAAGAAGTTTTCCAGGTTTTCTGCTGAACCACCTAACCAATACTGAAAACTCAGCATGAAGTTACGCGCATCTTGCGCTTTTTCAATGGGGAGGAATTTCAGCACTTGGGGAAGAGTACGCAAGAGCTTCAACATTCCATCTTGGAAACCAGCGCCAGATTTCTCTTTACGCTTCTTCATGAAGTTGGCAATGACGCTCTTAGATTGTCCCAACTGTGCCAAGGAGAAGCTACCCATTTTATTAAGGCGCATAACTTCAGGCATGGAGGGGAACACAACCGCTACATCGAAGTTATCCCGGTGGGGTTCGACTGCTGCGACGAGTTTCTGCGCTAAGTCTTCAATAAATATCAGGGAAGCGATGAATATATTAGCACTAGCTATATCGCGTTTAAAATCTTCATAGTTTTCCGAGTCGCGCAGTTCCTCAATTAAGTAACCACTAATTTCAATGGCCACGCTGGGATGGTTGGCGTTAATTTCCCGTACTGCTTGAGATAAAGAACTTTGATATTGAGACTCAAGCACAACATAAACGACTTTAATCAGATTGCGTCCGCGTAGGTCGTCAGGTGCAATATGTCTAATTGTGGACTTGACCTGGGTGAACATTCAGATAAGCTCCTTTGAGGCGTGTTCTCTACTGGAAGTGCATTTCTTCCATTTTCTTCGGCAATTAAGAGTTTTGTACCAGAAAACTCTGTGTCAGTGGGGGTTTTCTCCCTGAACTGAAACAAAATGATATAAAAAACGTAATCATTATTGATAAATCTTAACAATTTAGCAAGGTTTTCTCAGATGTTTGTAATTTCTATTTACATAAATAGTTAGTTATTTAACTATATGGTTGTTTAATTGGTGTGGGGGCTGGTATAGGAATGAACCACGAAGGCACGAAGGACACGAAGGAAGAAGAGGAATGAACCGCAGAGGCGCAAAGAACGCAGAGGTAAGAAGGTTTTTGTGTACATCGTTATTTTCTCTGTTAAATAATCTATATAAAAAAAATTAAATTAATCGTATATAATATGATATGAGATAGTTAAAATTACAGCCTTATTTTTCAATGAGGATATGACCATGAATGCTTTAACTGTCAATTTAGAATCAGTAATAGAAATGACTGATGAGCAGTTTTTTCAGCTATGTCAAAACAACCGGGAATTAAGATTTGAAAGAAATGCAAATGGAGAGTTAATAATTATGCCACCAACGGGAGGAGAAACGGGAAATCGTAATGCGGGTATTACTGCTCAACTGTGGATTTGGAATGAGCAAAATAAGGAGGGTGTAGTTTTTGATTCTTCTACTTGTTTTAAGTTACCAAATGGTGCTGATCGTTCTCCTGATGCTTCTTGGATAAAGTTAGAAATATGGGATGCTTTAACTGATGAGGAAAAACAAAAGTTTCCCCCCATTTGTCCTGATTTTGTAATTGAGTTACTTTCTCCTAGTGATAGTTTGAAGACTACACAAGAAAAGATGAGGGAATATATAGATAATGGTGTGCGTTTGGGTATATTAATTAATCGTAAATCTCGTCAGGTGGAAATTTATAGACCTGGTAAGGAGGTTGAGGTTTTGGAATCTCCCGCTACGGTTTCGGGGGAAGATGTTTTAAAGGGTTTTGTTTTGAATTTGGGGATGATTTGGTAAAATTATATAGGTATTTATTTAACCAGGTAAGTAGGTGGACATGAAATAACCAAAATGTGTAACGATATGTAAATTCATCTCAATGCATTATTGTGGTTGAGTTTTAGCCATTTCACAAAACGAAATATATTTTGATTTTCCTCCGCCCACCTACTTAAAAGCTATGAGGAATTTAATTCAAGTAGATAGGATACCTTGAATTTTTTGATCTTAATATAATTGTTATTCATCCTGTGACTAAAAAAATAGAAATACGTTCTGATTCTCCAGAATTAGATAAAATGCTGCGTATCTCAGAATATCAAAAATTTAACGGTTTAGTATTACCATCTTATGAAGAATTTGGGGTATGTCCAGACTATGAATATCTCAAATGGCGATATGACAATTATGGAAAACTTATAAAAAAACATATCAATGTAGAAGACTATTTTACGTTAGAAGATGATGGTTTCATGTTCTAAATTAAATTTATCAATGGAAGATGATCAACCAGATCCCCGACTTCTGAAAATAACTAATAATTAATATGTATAATCAAATAAGAAGTCGGGGATCTTAAAACCAGTTTATAATCCTCTTCCTTCGCTTCCTTCGTGTCTTCGTGGTTCATTATTTCTTAAACTAGGAACTTTACAGATTAATCAATAATCAAGAATTGGTTTGTGGGAAATTGGGATTTTTTTTGTCTGAATCAGGATGTCCAGGATTAAAGGATTTACAGGATATTATTTAATGATAGTTTGTAGGAATTTGGGGATTATTCTTGTTTATCTTTATTCAGACAATTACAACATTCACCACCAACAAACAACCGATAAATTACATCCTGTACATCCTCAAATCCTGGATATCCTGATTCAGACAGTAACCTATAATCTTTGATATGGTTGGACTGTGATTAAACCAGGAATAACCGCATAATGCTTAACATTAATGTATGTAATGGCAAACCGAAAGCGATTGATGTTTGACCAATTAAAGCATCAATTAATCCCAAATTATGACTAAGATGATAATTTGCAAATACTTCTAATGCTTGATCACAAGTTTCAGGTGTTGCCCAAATTACTTCAACATTATTAATAAATTTCCGAATTTCCTGCAATTCCAACTTATTCTTACATCCTTGCATCAATTCCATTGCTACATAACCAGGTAAAGCAATTTCTTCATCTCCTAAAGAACTTAACCAAATAATTGCAGGTGGATATTTACGCAGAAAGTCAATCACAATATCACTATCTAGGAGAATCATAATCTCTCCTTTGGGACTGTTCACGTAACTGACGAGCGTAAACAAGACTATCTGGAATATCGTCCCTTTTTTCCCATAAACCTATCAAACTCGAATCAAGTAACTCACGAGCAGTTAATATTTTTTTCTTTACAGATAGAGGAGATGACAATACAATTACTTCTACAATTGTTCCCTCTGGTAACTCAGTTGTAGGTAATTCAATTTTGCCATTTTTACCAACGGTTGCTTTTTGTTTAATTCCAGTAATCATGGGTTGTTTTTATTTCCTTGTTGATTTTTATTATAACATCTATATTACAGCGATTTCTATTTAAGTGAGGTACAAGTAGTAATAATTGTAGCTTGCTTCCCGAAGGGTACGCAGATAAACGCAGATAATTTTCTACTTCGTTAAATTGGAAAACCATAGTGTTATCAAGTACAAATATATACATGATTAATTTTGCTGTATTTCACCTTTAGCAAGTCTTAAATTGTTGTAAGCTTTGTCATTAAACAACACAGGAGTATCACTTTTCTGAAAAAGTCTGAAAAAGTTAGACACTGTGTTTTAAATAACCTAGCACATTTACAAGTAAAGCGGTATCAGGCAGATCCCCGACTTCTTTAAGAAGTCGGGGATCTTAAACCCAGCTTATAATCTTCTTCCTTCGCTTCCTTCGTGTCTTCGTGGTTCATTATTTCTTAAACATGGTTGGTAGGAAATTGAGTTTTTTTTGTTTATGATTATTCAGAATAATACAACATTCACTATCAACAAATAACCAAAAAATTACATCCTGTACATCCTCAAATCCTGGACATCCTGAATTTTTACATTGAATCTAAATAACGCCGTAATTTACTACTAATAACATCAATTACTGTTACTACTACCAATAGCACTAACATCATGGTTGTAGCTTTGTTGTATTCAAAACCATCTATATAACTTTTTAACTGAAAACCTATTCCTCCTGCACCAACTACACCGAGTACGGAAGCAGCACGGATATTGTACTCAAACATCCACAAAGTATAGCCTAATCCCAAGGGTAAAACTTGGGGTATTATTCCATATTGAACTACTTGAATTCTTGATGCACCAATTACCTGTAAAGATTCTAAAGAACGAGCATCTACAGCTTCAATGGCTTGTTGATAAAATTTAGCAAGATAACCAATAGTGTAGATGGATAAAGCTAACGTTCCTGCGGGAGCGCCTAAACCGGTAGCTGCTACAAATATTAAACCGAGAATAATTGAGGGAACAGAACGCACGGCATTTTGCAGTAAATTTGCTAACCAACGTAACCATAAGGGAGCGATATTATTAGCACTGGCGATCGCTATTGGTAGGGAAATAATAGCACCAAGAGAAGTTCCCCATAAGGACATTTGCACGGTTTCAATTAATCCTTTAATTGCTATATCTACCACTTTCCAATCTGGTGGAAATAAGCGACTAATAAAATCTATAATATAAGGCCAGCTATCTTTTAATAGTGCAGAGTCTACTTTTAAACCTTGCAAAGCCCAAATATAAGCTACTACCATTACTAATACAATCACTATATTAATTAGCCAAGAGTAATGGTGAAGAAATTTAGAATTAAAGGATTTTTTCATTTTTTTCATGACTCGTAATTTTGATTTGAGAATATAAAAATAAAATCAATAATAATGTAAGTTGCTGATTGGGCAATTTGTCAGAATCAGGATGTCTGGTTACTGAGCGAAGTCGAAGTACAGGATTTAAGGATTTACAGGATTAAAACAAAAATGTTATCAGCAAAAATTAAACATTAATTATAAAGTTATTGGTGTGAATCTAGATTTTTACACACTTGTAACATGAGAAAATTTTTCTTGCAAGTTATCACATTTTCCGTCATAAACTACACGACCCGCATCTAAAACTATAGCTCTGTGGGCGTATTCTGCGGCTATGCCTAAATCATGTAATACTGTGATAATAGTTAAGCCTTGATCTGTGTTGAGGTGAGATAAAGTTTGCATTACTTGTTGGGATGCAACTACATCTAAACCGGTGATAGGTTCATCAGCTAAAAGTATTTGTGGTGATTGAATTAAAGCACGGGCGATCGCCACTCTTTGTTGTTGTCCACCGCTCAGTTGACCCGTTTTTTGATACATTTGCTCCCTTAAACCTAATTGTCCTAATAATTCTCTTGCCAAAAGGCGATCGCGTTGAGGAAAACCAAATAAAGTTTGTCTAGTTGTTCTCACACCCAAACGACCACACAAAACATTTTCAATAGCTGATAATTGCCGAATTAAACCACCACCTTGAAACAACATCCCAATTTCCCGGCGAATTTTCGGCAATGTTTGGGGAGTAATTTGTAAACCACTAATGTGAATTTCTCCTTTTTCCAATGGTACTAAACCTACCAGCGATCGCAATAATGTAGACTTACCTGCACCATTCAAACCCAACAAAACCACAAATTCACCTTGTTCAATCTCAAGATTAATATTGTTGAGGATAGGACGATTTAAAGATGTAGAATAAGCCGTTTCTAAATTATGACATTCGATCTGTTTCACGCTGGTAATTGATAATAGCTAATTGGATATAAGGAGAAATTTTTATAGGGGTTTAGCATAATGCTTACCCCTAATTACAGCAGATTGCAGATCAATGAGCTACAGAATCTCAATTGAACCTTATGTACAAGGCCAGTTTTACTCCTGACTCCTGACTTCTGCTGTAATTATGGTTCCATTCCCAAAGTTTTCAAGGCTTCGCGGACAGATTTGAGATGACGATTATGATCGACTCTCACTAACTCTGTAGAATTATACAAGCTCTTGAGCATTTCGTTATTTTCTGGTCTATTTAACTTGAGTAGGGCGTTAATGATTTTTTCCCGAACATCTGCTCGAATATCATCATCAAAAACAACTCCGTGAGCAGGAACACCAGAAATTTTATGCAGCACACGTAACTTAGACCTGTCTTCATTGGAAATATAAGGGGGGTACATGGCATATTCTGATACTACAGCCACATCCGCTTGACCACGCACTACAGCTTCTAAAGCTTTACTGTAATTACCGCCGTAGGCAATTTGACCAAAGAACCCTTCCATACGGTCTTTATCAGGTACAAAACCGTTTTTCACCAACTCACTCACAGGGAACATAAAACCTGAACCAGAAGTAGGAGAAGTAAACGCCATTCTTTTACCCCGTAGCTGTTCCAGAGTTGCTTTCGCAGTATTTCTGGTTTGCAGAGGGCTATTTTTGGGAACAACAAATATGGAGTTGTAAGTAAATCTCCCGGAATAATTGTCACGAACTTCCGCTAAGTGCAAGCGTGCATTTGCTAATTGTTCAGCCTTCAAAGCTGGACGACTACTCAAGAAAGCCACATCAGCACGGTTGGCTCGTAAAGCTTCCACTGCGGCTGTATCATCAGCTAACTGCGCTCTTACAGGCATTCCCAATTCTTTAGACAAGAATTTGGCTACCTTGTTAGCCTTTTCTTGCAAATCAGGTGCATCCTTTCGAGTAGGAAAAACTATTGTTAAAGTTTGGGAACTTCTTTGGGCAAGTAAGCGTGGTGCTTGTTGGTTGAGATTTGGGTTAGCTACAACTTCTTGCATTCCGCCCAAGGTGCTAACTAAACCAGCGAGGGCTGCAAATGCCCCACTAGCAGCTAATAAGCCCTTTTTAGTCACACCCACTTTATTGCTATTCATTAGTAAATTTTCTCAGTATTTTTGCAAATAACTTTCAACTAATCTGGTAAATCAATTTAAAACTTTTAGGAATAAAAGTCAATAAGCTAGATGAAAATTATTTCCAATATTTATTTGCAAAATTTACTAAATTACATCTTGTTGTGATTTTGTGTAAATCATTGTGTTTAATAGTGTTTAAATAAAAGTTATTAAATTACGACAAGTTATAAAGTATGCAATATTGAACCACTCCCAATACTGCTCGGTTAAGCCTGAAAAGTGATTATATGGTGTGGTAGGTTGGGTTGAGGAACGAAACCCAACATTATCAAGGATTTTGTTGGGTTTCGCTATCGCTCAAACCAACCTACATTTCCTTAACCGACAAGTATTGGAACCACTCCAAGCACGGATAACAGAGAAAATTTATTGGTAAAACTGAATAAATCTGTGATGATGAAACAATTAAATTAAAAGTTGTCAGGTGGGTTAGGAACGTAACCCACCATTAATATTTAACCCTCTGCAATATTTTGATTATTTAACCAAATAACCAAATCATTAACACTAGTAAAATCCAACAAAGCTAAACCTAGATTTTCCACATCTTCCACAGATAACTTATTAATTTTTACCTGTAAATCTTGATTAATTTCACCAAAGCGATGTTTAAGTAGACGCATTACCGTATTTAAAATTACTTCATGGCGGATTTCTTGATAACATCTGGTATTTTTTAAATCACTCATATTAAACATTCTTACTAACTCCTGGGAATTAAGAAGAGGTAATTTATAGGAAACAATAAAATAATTTTGTTGTAGGGTGAGTTAGCCAAAACCTAACCCACCGTTGATTTTTAACCATCTGCAATATTCTGATTATTTAACCAAATAACCAAATCATTAACACTGGTAAAATCCAACAAAGCTAAACCTAGATTTTCCAAATCTTCCACAGATAACTTATTAATTTTTACCTGTAAATCTTGATTAATTCCTCCTACGCGCCTTTCCAGTAAACGCATTACCAGATTTAACGCCTCTTCATAGCGGACTTCTTGATAATATCTAGTGTTTTTTAAATCACTCATAGTAAACATTCTTGCTAACTCCTGGGGACTAAGAAGGGGTAATTTATAGGAAACTATTGTCTGAATTAAATCTAGCAAATTTCTTTGTTGACGGGTATCAGGTAAATCTGATTTTGCTTGTGATAATAAAGTTCTCGCTAAAGCTGGAACTGCTTTTTCTTTTTCCACCACTAACTTAATGATACCTAATCCCAAGGATGTTTGTACATCTACCCATTCATCCAAATATAACCGAGTTACCAAAGGACTTTCCAATAAATAGCGATAGGGTTCTATTTCTGTGGGTTCTATACTACGTTTAGCAAATAAAACCACAGCTTGCCAGGGTGTAGTGGAAGCATAGAGATGTAAATAAAGAAAGATTTCCGAAAAAAAGCGAGAATAAAAATCCTCATCTCTTTGAAATTGCACCTCTACAAAATAAATCGTTCTTTTTGGTTGATTATCTTTAGGTACAAATACACCATCAATTCTAAAAGCTGTTTGTTTGAGTTCTACAGAAGCAAAATCATAAGCATTTGCTTCACTAGGGGGTAAATTAATCAGTTCAAAAAAAGATTGAGGTAAGGTTTGAAAAATGCGATAAAAGATAGAATCTGTTTTCATGAATATTGGGATTAAATATTTTTGTAAATGTTGATTGGGGAAGAACTATGAAATATGATACAATAGTAAACAAGCAAAATATTATATTAATTCCAATTAATTACATCAAGATTGTGGATAACCTAAAAATCATATTGGGAAATTAACTTGAATTAGTGATATAATGACATAGAGGAATTATTGACAACCAAAATATGTTAAAATACCTAACAATTACAGAAGCACAAGAGCAACTTTTAGATTTACCAGATGATTTACAACAAGAACCAATAATCATCACCAAACATGGTAAACCAGTAATGGCGGCCATTAGTTTTGAGCAATATGAATCTTTGCTAGAAACATTAGCAATTTTATCTGATAAAGAATTTACCCAGCAACTACAAGAAAGTATAGCTCAAGCCGACAGGGGAGAAACTATTAGTTGGAATGATGCAAAACTTAAACTCGGACTTTGATAAACCACAATCTGATCAGATTGAATTTGAAATTCAGTTAACACCTTTAGCATTGGAGATGTTAGGGAATATTAAAGATAAACGTCACCAGAAAGCTTTGAGTTCACGGATTGATAAATTAAAAATAGAACCTGAAAAACAGGGAAAACCTTTAACGGGACAGTTGATTAATTATCGCAGTGTTAGGGCTGTGGGTCAACGTTACCGTATAGTTTATCACGTAGAAAATGATCAGGTCGTAGTTTTAGTAGTTGGTGTAGGTTTAAGAAAAGAAGGTGATAAGGGAGATATTTATAATCTTTTGCAGAAATTATTGTAGTTTTTAATATGCAATTGACGAAGTATTCGCTTTACCTAACCAATTATTACAGAATTTTTCATATATTTGAACCAAATTACGCCACCCCATAACCAGTATAAGGGCGTTTATAGGGTGGTTGTAAACCCAGTACAATATCCTCTTTTGGTACTCCCATATTCTCCAATTCTTGAGCTAAATCTGCATCAGTCATATTTTGCTGAATCCAGATTTTGCCATCTTTAATATCAAAATGAATAATACTATAATAAACCCTTTTTAAACCATTCCATCCCACATACATTAACTGATAGTGATCATGGAAAGTATCAAAAATCAATTCATTATCTATTTCTTCATAGTTAGGTTTAAATTGACCATGTTTATTAAGAATAGTTTGAATACATTGACGATAGTGTTCTAAAGTTGCCATTTGACAATTACCTCCATAATCGGATCATATACTACTATTTTAACTTGATGACGTTGTACTGCAATACGCGCAAGGCGAGATTGAAAAAAGGTTTCGTATACATCTACAGGAACAGCCAAGTATAATAGACCTCTCCAAAATAGAATGTATTGATTTTTAATATATTGTAGGGGCGAAGCATTTGGGCGATAATTTGACGGAAAAATCAGACATCTAGATATCCCAAATGCTTCGACCTGCCCCCATAAATAGGTTCCATAATTTCTTTTCTGGAGAAGTCTAATAAACGTTCAGGTTCTTTTTCTTCAAGTGCAATTTGATAATTAAGAAACTGACCTAATGCTGTATAAAAATCACTCACTGGTGAGTTAGTAGCAAAACTTTTGATTTCCACAGCAATCTTTTCACCCGCTTTTTCTGCTGCTATTAACCTTTCTGCACCTAAATCAATTTTCAGTTTTACTTCCTCAAATTGAATTTCCAAAGGATCATTAGTAATAATCCAATCTTCCTTTTCTAGTGCATTTCTTACTGATTCATGAAATAAATCTCTGGCTGACATTATTGGAAAATAGGTTTTGACTTATATAAATAACTTACCACATTGTTATTCTTATCCTTCTTACTTTGCGTCTTTGCGCGAAACTCAAAAAAATAAACTCCCCCTCCATCACAAAACGAAGGGGGACAAAAACCTAAGCAGTGAAATACTTAGCTACAGAATGATAAGCAATAATCGCCGTCGTAGACTGTTCAGGATATAACTGTTCACTTTCATCCATATACATCTTCATCCTATCAGTCCCCAACAACTCCAACTGCTTAAACTGATCCTGAATATTCGGACAAGCAGGATAACCGAAACTATACCGAGAACCTTGATAACGCTGTGCCAAAATATCCCGAATATTATCCGGTTCAGCATCACCAAAACCCAACTCCCGGCGGATTTTCGCGTGAGTCCATTCTGCCAAAGCTTCCGCAACCTGCACCGCCATTCCATGAAAATACAGATAATCAGTGTATTGATTATCAGCAAATAATTTTTGTGCAAACTCCGTAGCAACTTCCCCCACAGTCACCGCTTGCATGGGGAAAACATCAATTATTCCCGACTCCTTCGGTGCAAAGAAATCTGCAATGCAATATCTTCTCCCAGAACGTTGACGGGGAAACTCAAAACTAGCAATTTGTTGAGATTGATTTTCCACATCATATATATGTAGAGAATTTTCCTCAGACTGACAAGGAAAATACCCATAAATCACTTGAGGATGCAACAAATTCTCCTCAATAATTCGCGCTTTCCAACTTTCTAAAATCGGGTAAACCTTCTCACTTAAAAACCCTTGATATTCCTCCTTAGATTGTTCCTTCGGCTTACGGAATTGCCATTGTCCAGCAATCAAAGCTTGCAAATCTAAATACCAGAATAATTCCTCTAAAGAAATATCATCAGGTTGTAATAATTGCGTTCCCCAAAAAGGAGGAGTGGGACGTTCAATGTTAATTTCTACAGCTTCAGAACGCCTTGTATCTATCTCCCTTGGTTCAGCAGGTGCTTTCACAGATTTTGCAACTTTTTCTTTAACTTCATGGGTAGATTCTTCAGTTCCTACCTCATCCAAAAACCCTTTTAAATCATCCCAATTTCCTGCGGCTTTTGCTGGCATTAACTTATCCATAAAAGTCAAATCAGAAAAAGCATCCTTGCCATAAACAACTTTACCCTTATAGGTATTTTGGCAATCTTCATTTACGAATTTAGGAGTTAACGCCGCACCACCTAAAATTACAGGAACAGTAATTCCCTTTTCATTGAAAACCTGCAAATTCTCCTTCATGAAAGCGGTGGATTTTACTAACAAACCACTCATGGCAATACAATCAGGTTTATGTTCTTGATAAGCCTGAATGATGTTTTCAACTGGTTGTTTAATCCCTAAATTAATCACCTTATAACCATTGTTAGATAAGATGATATCAACCAAGTTTTTACCAATATCATGGACATCACCTTTAACAGTGGCAATCACAAAAGTTCCCTTAGCATTATTACCAGCTTCCGATTTTTCCATGAAGGGTTCTAAATAAGCCACCGCCGCTTTCATGGTTTCTGCTGATTGTAATACAAAAGGTAGCTGCATTTGTCCAGAACCGAACAATTCCCCTACCACTTTCATTCCATCTAAGAGAAAAGTATTGATGATTTCCAAAGGTGGATATTGTTCTAAAGCTGTAGCTAATTGTTTTTCTAAACCAATTCTTTCACCGTCAATAATATGACGTTTTAAACGTTCTTCAATTGGTAGACTTTCATCAACGCCTGTATTACGTTTGGTTTTGACTCCTGCAAAAATTGTTGTCAATTCTCCCAAAGGATCATAAACGCAAACATCACCATCAAATTTGCGTTCATCATATATTAATTGCCGACAAACTTCTTGATGTTGGGGTTCAATTTTCGCTAGGGGTAAAATTTTACTCGCGCTAACAATTGCTGCATCCATTCCCGCATTCATCGCTTCGTGTAAAAACATTGAGTTCAACACCATACGCGCTGCTGGATTTAAGCCAAAGGATATATTAGATACACCCAAAATTACATGACACCCAGGTAATTCTTGACGAATGCGGCGAATTGACTCTATAGTGGCTTTTCCGTTTTCCCGGTCTTCTTCAATCCCTGTAGAAATCGGTAAAGCTAAAGTATCAAAAAATATCTCTGTCGCTGGAATACCATACTCTACAGCTTGACGGTAAGCACGTTGGGCAATTTGAAACTTTTTATCTGCGGTTCGTGCCATGCCATCTTCGTCAATTGTACCAATGACGACACCAGCACCATACTTTTTCGCTAATTCCAACACCTTTAAAAATCGGGGTTCGCCGTCTTCATAGTTGGTAGAATTGAGTAAACACTTACCTCCGGCAACTTTTAACCCCGCTTCCATTTTTTCCCATTCGGTGGAATCGAGCATTAAAGGTAAAGTAACATTATTAACAATGCGAGAAACTAACTCGTGCATATCACGCACGCCATCCCGTCCCACATAGTCAACATTCACATCTAAAATGTGTGCGCCTTCTTTAACTTGACTTCTGGCCATAGACACCAAACCATCCCAGTCTTCAGCGTTCAGTAAGTCACGGCATTTTTTAGAACCACTGGCGTTAAGACGTTCACCGACGATCAAGAAAGAATTATCTTGATCATAGTTTTGAGTGGTATAAATTGAAGCTGCTGCTGGTTCTAAACTTGGTTGTCTAACCTTTGGTTTTAAGTCCTTGGCAATTTCCGCTAATTGTTGAATGTGTGCTGGTCGTGTCCCACAGCAACCCCCAATCACTTGGACACCCAAATCTTCAACAAAGTGCATCAACGCCATACGTAATTCTACAGGCGTAAGTTTGTAATGAGCTTGACCACCAACATTTTCCGGTAAACCGGCATTGGGAATACAGGAAACTACGAAAGGAGAATGTTCTGATAAATACTTGATGTGTGGTTTCATCAAGTCTGGACCAGTGGCGCAGTTTAAACCGAGAATATCAATGGAATATGGTTCTAAAATAGTTAAAACGGCAGCAATTTCCGTACCGACCAACATTGTCCCCATACTTTCCATTGTCACGGAAACCATTAATGGCTTTCTTTCGCCTTTTTTCGTAAAAATTTCCTCAACTCCGTTTAATGCGGCTTTAATTTGCAGAACATCTTGGCAAGTTTCAACGATGAATAAATCCACACCACCATCAAGCAAAGCCTCTGCTTGTTCGGCAAAAGCAGCTTTCATGGTATCAAAATCAATATGTCCCAAAGTGGGAAGTTTGGTAGTCGGACCCATTGAACCTGCAACAAAGCGGGGTTTTTCCGGGGTAGAAAATTCCGCAGCCACACTTTTAGCTAGTTCTGCGGCTTTCTTACTGAGATAATAGGCTTGGTCTGCTAGATCGTATTCTGCTAAAACAATAGAAGTACCACCAAAGGTATCAGTTTCAATCACATCTGCACCCGCAGCGAGGAAGTCACGATGAACTTTAGCCACTGCTTCTGGCTTAGTATGGACTAAGTATTCATTACAACCTTCATAATGTGCGCCGCCGAAATCTTCAGCAGTGAGGTTTTGGGTTTGCAGGTTAGTTCCCATTGCACCATCAAAGACAATGACAGGAAGTTCTGGACTATGTAAGCGTTGGAGAAATGAATGTGTCATATTTTATGAAAGAAAATTGTGTGTAGTCTGATAAGATGCAACCTAATTTACTATTTTCCAAGATTTTGATGTTTTAGGCAGGGTTTACAGAAAAGAATATGTTAAAAAATCAAGAAGCAGGTTTTATCCGCTTACAAACAGATGTATTTAGGGTTAAATTATTGGCAAGCATCAATGATGTGATCTTGGAGAAACAGCGCATCCTCTTGGTAAAAGGGGAGGAAGATGTGGCTGCTATTATTCCAGTTAATGAATTTGAACGTCTGGAATGGATCACTTATGATATCAAATATGGACAATTTATGATAGATGAAGAATATAATTATGAGGATGAGTGTGGCAGACCATGTATTAATATCAAGGAATTAGAATGGAATTTTGAGCAAATACTTGAGCGGGTAATATGCAATAATGAAACCTTTGGGTTAACTTTTCCTACAGCTGCTTTTGAAGATGATCTTGAGAATTTTCTTCCAGGGGCAATTTTGATGAATATTCATAAATTTTGGATTCCAGATTATTGGCTGATTAAGTGAAAGTTAAGTTTATTTTATTAAATTAGTTTAGCAAACAATTTATGAGATTTAGAGACTGGGCGACTAGGGTAATACTAATTTTTCTGATGCTGGCAACTTTGATTTTAGCCATGTTTATTGGTGGTGCAAGAAAACAGCCAAATAATACAGGAATATCAAATCCAAATCCTATTATTTGGAATCAATATCCACAAGCTTTATATCAATCAGAAAAAATAGCAGAAAAACCGCCAATCACTTTACCTAAGTTACCAATTTTCTCTAAGTCTTTTGTTGAGAGAAAACCAAAAAATCAAGTTATTACTCAATACATAACTACTGCTGCTTTTGCTGAATATAAACCTAATTTAGCTGCTGCTAAAGTACATCCTAGTAATTATGGTGAAAGATTTACTCATGATGTTAATGGTGTACCTGTAAATAATCAACCGCTGATTGTTTTACATGAAACGACTAATTCTGCTTCTAGTGCAGTGAATTTTTTTCAAAATAATAATGTTGATGAAAATGTCCAAGCTAGTTATCATGCTTTAATTACTCTGGATGGGACTGTTATTTATTTAGTAGCACCTGATAAAAGGGCTTTTGGTGCTGGTAATTCGGTTTTTAAAGCTGCTAATGGTGTGGAGGAAACTGTACAAACTAATCCTAATTTATCTCCATCTGTCAATAATTTCGCTTATCATGTTTCTTTAGAAACCCCTCCTGATGCTTGGGGAAAAAGAAATATTCAAGGACATAGCGGTTATACTGAAGATCAATATAATTCTTTAGCTTGGTTAATTGCCCAAAGTCAAGTTCCTGATGAGAGAATTACTACTCATCGTGATGTTGATATTGCTAATGGTAAGGTTGATCCTTTGAGTTTTGATTTTGAGAAGTTTTTTAATAAGTTGCATTCTTTTAGAGAATTGAAGAGTTTTAATAATGCGAAAAGGTGATATATGAGGAGTCAGGAATCTGTAGGGGTTTAGCAGTGAAACCCATCACCCGACTGGGAATTAATTCTCAGTCTCATAGCAAAAGTCATCTAAAGATGACTGAAAATAACCATATTTGATTATTAGTCATGAAATATGGCTAACGTCAAGCTTTGGTATCATTTAATGGCAGGTGTGGAAGCTAACAAATAAGCCATCTGTAACCTAAAATGACTCGCAAACTCTAATTGATTCTGAATCATGTATTTTATATCCTGAATCCTTTCATAATGAGAATACTTTATGCGTCGAGATACTATCTTTTATAAATTGTTTCAACAATCTCCTACATTATTGTTTGAACTATTGACAAATCCACCAGAAAATGCAGATACTTACAGATTTGATTCGGTAGCTGTTAAAGAACCTAAATTTGAAATAGATGGGGTGTTTTTACCACCAGAAAATGATATTCCTGGGGTTGTATATTTCTGTGAAGTGCAATTTCAAAAAGATGAAAAACTGTATGAAAGGGTATTTGCGGAATCTTTACTATATTTCTACCGTAACTGTGATAGATTTAGTGATTGGCAAGCAGTGATTATTTATCCATCGCGCAGCACAGAACAAAGCAAAATTTATCCCTATCGGGGTTTGCTTAACAGTGAGCAAGTGCATCGAGTATATTTGGATGAATTAGGTGATATTCGTCAGTTACCTCTATGGGTTGCACTGATGGTATTAACTACGCTGGAAGAAGAACAAGCACCAGAAGCAGCAAGGTATTTATTAACAAGAACCCGTGAAGAAGTTACTCAACCATCAAGTCGCGTCATAATAGAAATGATCACGACAATTATGGTTTACAAGTTTGAACAACTAAGCAGAGTTGAGGTAGAGTCTATGCTGGGAATAACGCTCAAGGAAACTAGAGTTTACCAAGAAATTAAGGAAGAAGGAAGAGAAGAGGGGAGAGAGGAAGGAAGAGAGGAAGGAAGAGAGGAAGGAAGAGAGGAAGGAAGGGAGGAAGCAACTATTGATCTAATTATTCGACTATTAACCAAGCGATTTGGCGAAATATCTCAGAAAACACGCTCTTCAATTTCTAGTTTACCTTTACCTGTGCTTGAAGAGTTGAGTGAGGCATTGTTAGATTTTACTAGCTTAGATGATTTGCAAAATTGGTTAGAAGTGCGAATAAACAAATAGCTCCAGTTATTAAACCAGAGCTATTTTGAAGATACAGTAAATTTTACTTACTAAAACTATAAATTTGCTGTGTCTCCAAGCGATCGCTCAATAATGAAGGTTTAATTTCTTTCCCAAAAACCTGCCGATCTAACTGTACTTGTAAATTACTCAAAGGATCACTACCAGCAGAAATCAGAAATTCTAACTTCTGCACATAGGGTAAATCTAGTAAATTATCCAAAATTTGCCCTATCGCTTGCAAGTAAGGATGTCCTTTTTGTTGATACCAATTAGCATCAGCAACATTTGGCTGATCAAATCCCAAATGCACAGTTAATGATGGTTGATCAAATAAAGCAATTCCTAAAGGTCGCGCTTCTTCCTGTAACAATAAATGATTATCTTTTGCTAAATGTCTGATTTTCTCTAAACGTTCATAACGTTTGGTGACAGATTCCGGTTCATCTTCCCAGTCTAATGCTACTGTCACCAGATAAGTTTGTAACAACATATGTCCCAGTTTCTTAGCTTTTGTAGCTAGATAACGGGAATTGAAATCATTAGATTCTATCAGCAAAGGTACACGATCTACAACTTCCAAACCATAGCCTTTCACACCCGCAATTTTACGGGGATTATTAGTAATGAGGCGAATTTTTTTAACACCCAAATCCATGAGAATTTGCGCCCCCATGCCATAATCTCGCAAATCCGCAGGAAAACCTAAACGCTCGTTTGCTTCTACCGTATCCAGTCCCATATCCTGCAAAGAATAGGCTTTAAGCTTGTTAATCAAACCTATACCCCGGCCTTCTTGACGCAGGTAAACTACGACACCTTGACCCGCATTTTCAATCATTTTCAATGCGGCTTTCAACTGCATTCTACAATCACAACGCAAAGACCCCAAAGCATCACCTGTTAAACATTCTGAGTGCATCCGCACCATTACAGGTTCATCACCGAAATTTGCCGGATCACCCTTGACAATTGCCACATGATCTGTATTGTCCAAGGTGTGACGGTAGCCGTAAATATTAAATTGTCCAAACTGGGTAGGTAATTTAGTGACAATTTCTCGATAAATCAGGCGATCATTTTGCAGACGATAACTAATTAAATCCGCAATACTGATAATTTTTAGTTTATGGACTTTGGCATATTCAACTAGCTGTTGTAATCTTGCCATTGAACCATCAGGATTTTGAATTTCACAAATCACCCCAGCAGGGTATAATCCTGCTAGTCGCGCTAAATCAACTGCCGCTTCTGTGTGTCCTGCACGCTTCAGCACACCCCCAGCTTTAGCCCGAATCGGGAAAATATGCCCAGGACGGCGCAAATCTTCGGGTTTTGTAGCAGGGTTGAGAGTTATCTGAATGGTACGCGCTCGATCTTCAGCAGAGATCCCCGTACTGACTCCTAAATGGGGACCTGCATCAATGCTGACGGTAAAAGCGGTTTGGTTAGTATCTGTGATGTTGCTGACCATGAGGGGAAGGTCAAGTTCATCCAGGCGATCGCCTGTCATCGCTAAACAAATCAAACCCCTAGCTTCCACCGCCATAAAATTAATCATATCCGGGGTGGCAAACTGGGCAGCACAAATTAGATCACCTTCATTTTCGCGGTTTTCGTCATCTACCACCACAATAGAACGACCGGCTTTAAGGTCAGCTAAAGCGGCATCAATAGAATCAAATTTAAAGGTTTGGTTATTATTGGACTGTGACACAGGAAATTCTAGCTACCAACGTAAATTTTTTTAACAATTTCTTATTTTAGATTGTAGCCTGTTTATCGAAACTAGAGATTCTGTACAATGATTTCTGTCTATTCAGTCTGACAAATAGCAACCATGTAAATAATATTACAAGTAGTACAGGTATAAAAGGATGTTTTAAAAGTCGCTAATGGTGTATCAAACAGAACTAAAGTAGGGGTAATTCATGAATTACCCCCTACGTCAGAATCCGGTTTTTAGTCCAATCTTACGTAAGTCCTAAATCTAAAATCTCAATCTAACATCTCTAAAATATCCTCTGATTCCAACTTTTTAATTATGAGTTTAATTATGAGTCAAGAAAATTTACAAGCAAGCAGAGAATGGTGGTCACAAAGATGGCTAGATTTATTGGATTCCTATCGCTTTAAAAAGCGGTTAGAAAGGGCGAGAAATTATTCTCGACAAGGCAATGTTTTGAGTATTGAATTTAAAGGTGCGAAGGTTTTAGCACGGGTTCAAGGTAGTGAAGTAGAACCTTATAAAGTTTCTTTGTTCCTAGATGCTTTTAGTGATGAAGAATGGGGTTATGTGATTGAAACCATGTCCCAAAAGTCAATTTTTGCTGCTAAGTTATTAGCGGGAGAAATGCCACAAAATATTGAAGATGTCTTTACAAGTAACGGACTTTCATTATTTCCTTTTACCTTGGGTGATGTTCATAGTAAATGTTCCTGTCCTGATAAAGCAGTACCTTGTAAACATATTGGGGCAGTGTATTATCAATTAGGCGATCGCTTTAGTGAAGATCCTTTTGTTTTATTTCAATTACGAGGACGCACCAGAGAAAAAATCATTAGTGATTTACGAAATTTACGCAGCAGTAAACTTTTACAAAAGTTGGCAGATCAGTCGGAGGAAAAGACTAGCAAACAGGAAAAAGCAGAAATTCAAAAACCAATTTCGGAACATCAATATTCATTAAAATCAGATAATTTTTGGCAATATAATGAGCCATTAGAATCGTCTTTAGTGGTAATTTCTCCTAGTGTGGGTGAGACAGTGTTAGACGTTTTGGGTAAAATTCCCCTAGCTAAAGATGAGGAAAATTTAGTGACTTCTTCTGCGGGTGATGTGACAATGAATTATTTACAATCCGTTTATAAAGATGTGAGTCAAAAGGCTTTTTTAGCAGCCATGAACAATTGACAATTGACAATTGATAATTGATAATTATTTCATTCAAGGTTAAAAACCTTCCATTTTAAGAGGAAATGCGATCATGCCAGATGAAGAAGTTTATACAACAGATGTTGATTTAGACTTCGGTAAACCAGATGCACCTTTACCAAAAGAGATAAAAGAGATTAAAATTATGACTCGTGAAGTTATCCGTACCGATAAAGCACCCGCACCAGTTGGACCTTATAACCAAGCTATTGTAGCTTCAGGGAAAATGCTGTTTGTCGCTGGCCAAATAGCTATTGATCCCCGTTTGGGTGATGTGGTTTATACTGATGATGTCACCAAACAAACGGAACAGGTGATGAGAAATATTGAAGCTATCCTCACAGAAGCTGGTGCTACTTTTAATGATGTAGTAAAAACTGGTGTATTTTTAGCTGATATGAAAGATTTTGCTGCTGTAAATGCGGTTTATGCAAAGTATTTTTCTGAAGATACCGCCCCTGCGCGTGCTTGTGTGGAGGTTTCCCGTTTACCTAAAGATGTGTTGGTAGAAATTGAATGTATTGCTGTGATTAGTTAACAGATTTTTCTCAAGTATACTATTAGCGGGCAAGATGCCCGCACCACAAGAGTTTTATTTTATAATTTGGTGGGTGTTGGCTACCCTACTTTTAGTTTTCTGGTTCGATACCTGCTGCACGTAGTTGTGCTGCTAGTCTTTCAGCACGCTGTTTTTCTTGTTCAGCACGTTGTTTTTCTACTTCTATCTCCTGTCGTTTTTGTTCTACTAATTCGGAACTCCACAATAACAAATTTCCTTGTTCATCCCAAAATCTTAACCATTTAGTGGTGAGATTTTCTCTTGTACCTTCCCAAATACCGAGATAAAGTTTGATTTCTTCTATCCAGTAACGTTGGTTTTGATCAGGTGTTTCTATTTGGTATTGTTCACTATTTTTATCTAAGCGATAAACTTCTAAGTCTCCTCTATCTGGTTCAAAAATAATGTAGTTAGGAACTTTTAAAATTCTTTCATAAAAAAACCATTTTCCAGGCGGATAAGTTGGTTTACTAGAATATTCTGTTCCATCGGTATCAGAAATAAATTCCATGACAATAACCGGAATGTCTCCCTGTAGTTGGGGGGTATAACTACGAAAGACTTCTTGCTTAGTTGTGCGAATTTCGGGGATATAAGCCCAGTCAGGGGCTTTAACGACAATTTTACCGTTTACTGTGGCACAGATGCCATAATTCGTAGTTATGAGGCAATTGGCAGCAAGTTTACCTGCTAGTTGGAGGCTTTCGGTTAGGGCAGCGGCTTGGGTGGGTTGGTAGATGTTATCCACTGGATCGTCGGGAAGGATGTAATCATCGGGTAATTTTTCCCAAGTGATTTGATAGTCTTGGGTGGTGATGATCATGGTGGTTTTTCCTGTTTTCAGGTTTATCAATGATTATATCAAATCATCTCATTACCCAAGTTGCTAGTTGAGGCTGGTAATTGGTAATTGGTAATTGGTAATTGGTAATTGGTAATTGGTGATGAAATCCCTGTTTTTATCCTGTAAATCCTCAAATCCTGGACATCCTGATTCTGACAGTTTCCTATTACATTAATTCATCAGGATTAATGCCTAACTCACGCAATTTTTCCGCTAATTTTTCGGCTTTTATTTTCGCTGTATTTGCTTCTTGTTTAGCAGTAGCAACTTCTTCTGACGGTTCGGGAATTAATTCCCCAGCTAATCTAAACCACCTTAACCAAAGTTTAGGAATACCGCGAAATGTTCCTTCCCATAATCCTAAACTTAAACCTAATTCGGGCATGGGTAAACGTCCATCAATAAAATTTACAGGTTCATAATGACCACCTGCTAATTGAAAGGCGCGGACTTCGTTGGTATAACGACTAAAAACAATATAATAGGGAATCCGCAAAATGCGTTCATAAACTTCCCATTTTGTGGGGGGTTTATCTGTTTGACTTTCTTTAGTTCCTAAATCTTCCTCTTCTGTTCCCGGTGATAATAATTCAACTACTACAAAAGGGTTTGCTGGTTCTTGCCAGGTGACATAACTTAAACGTAAATCTTGATTATTATATAGTTTGGGAACTCCAACCACACCAAACCAATCTGGACGTTTATACCATAAAGGATGTTGTAGATCATAATAAAGATTTAAATCAGCCGCACTATAAACCAATTCTGGATTCCAGTTTAGTGGTTGAAAAGTTAAATATAGCAGTAAAGGTTGTAAAAAATGAAAGTCGTCTGGCAAGCCTTTTTCCTCTGGATTTTCGCTAGGTAAATCATACATTGTGGGTAGGGTTTCCCAAGGGGGAAGGGGTGGTTCTGTTTG
>NZ_JACJUZ010000072.1:0-27845 GCF_014299995.1 Sphaerospermopsis sp. LEGE 00249
CCCTGCTCCCTGCCCCCTGCCCTCTGCCTTCTGCCTCCTCAAGAGTACGGTAATTGCGCTGGCACTATGAGCGACAACCACACTGGATTTTTGCTATTCTTTGCTAATTTAGGATCATCATCCTGTTTCCGGGCATTAGACCAGGCAAACAGTAAATCTCAACATCTTAGAAAAAAACATAACTTAACTTTACCTAAATTTTTACAGGAGGCTGGTAGATGGCTGCAACCGATTTTAAAGACTATTACTCAATTTTAGGAATTACTAAAACTGCCACTCCAGAAGAAATTAAACAAGCTTTTCGTAAATTAGCCCGCAAATACCATCCCGATGTTAACCCCGGTAATAAACAAGCAGAAGCAAAATTTAAAGAAGTTAACGAAGCTTACGAAGTTCTCTCTGACTCCGATAAACGCAAAAAGTATGATCAATACGGTCAATATTGGCGGCAGGTAGGAGAAGGTGGTTTCCCTGGTGGATCAGGGGTAGATATGAGCGGTTTTGACTTTGGTCAATACGGCAGTTTTAATGATTTCATTAATGATTTATTTGGTGGTGCAGGACCACGCACCAACAAACAAAGTTATTCCTATCGTACCTCTACAGGTAAACCAGGTACAGGTTTTGGCGGTTTTAATGATTTTGGTTTTCAAGATATGGGCGGTGCTGCTGCCCAAGATAGTGAATATACTATTAGTCTCACTTTTGCTGAAGGATTCGCAGGAGTGCAAAAACGGTTTAGTCTAGGTAATGAAACTATAGATGTTCGTATTCCCGCAGGTGCAAAAACCGGTACTCGCTTGCGGGTGCGGGGTAAAGGTCAAGTTAACCATAGCACTCAACAACGGGGAGATTTATATTTAAAGGTGGAACTGCAACCCCATTCTTTTTTCCAATTTGAAGGTGATCATCTCGTTTGTGAAGTACCAATAACTCCTGATGAAGCTGCTTTAGGTGCTTCCATTGATGTTCCTACTCCTGATGGTAGTGTAAATGTCAAGTTACCTGCGGGAGTGCGTTCTGGTCAATCTCTGCGTTTGCGTGGTAAGGGTTGGCCTTTAGCTAAAGGTGGACGTGGTGATCAATTTGTGAAAGTTGCGATCGCACCCCCCAAAGACCTCACCCCACAGGAGCGAGAATATTATGAAAAACTCCGCTCTATTCGTACCTACAACCCCCGTAGTCATTTGGCACAGGTGAAATTGTAAGGAGTCAGGAGTCAGGAGTCGTAGGGGCGAAGCATTGGGAAAACAACCTTGGACAAAAATTAATAATTTATCCCACCTTCCGCACCCTAAACTGTCACACAACGAAAAATGGTCATTTGGGGATTTGAGATTGGCGAACTGCTTGCAGCAGCGCTTCGCTATCGCTACCTAAACTTTAGACCATTTTGTATTAAAATTATCCTCAAAGGTCTTCAAAAATCCGAAATTACCGATTGTGACACTGGGGGGTGCGGAATGTGGGCTAAATATTTCTTCACTACCCAATTTTTGATCCATATCCCTAACTTTTTCCATAAGTCAGAGATATTAGCTTGCTATCCCATTCTTTTGATTAACAACTTGTAATAATTTGCCATCATCTCCGGTGTCGCTTGGGTAGCTTGCCATGCTGGACGTGCAACTAGGCGATCGCACCAAGCAGTCAATTTTGGATAATCGTTGAAGGAAATACCTGTTTTTGGCAACCAAGGTATGAGTGTTCCCGCTACAACATCACCTAAAGTTAGATTATTGCTGCCAAAGAATGGACGGTAATCAAGTAGATTCTCAAAAAACTTCAATGCTGTATTAACTTTTATCTTCGCTTGCTCAATTGCTTCTGGATTTTTTCCTGGTAAATCGAACATTACTGACATCAGCGGCTCCCTGGCTGGTAATATTTCATTGACACAAATGTGTTGCACCATTTGCACAATTGCTAAATCTTTGGCATCTTTTGGTAACATTGGTGGGTTTGGATATTTAGCTTCTAAATAATCCAAAATCGCCAAGGACTCCACCATAGTCAAACCGTCATCTACCAAAACTGGAATATGATGGAAAGGGTTAATCGCTAAAAATTCTGGTTTAAACTGCTCGTCGTTGATCAGTTTAACTTCTACCAATTCAAATTTTAATCCTTTTTCTATTAGTGTAATCCAAACTCGGCGTGGGTTTACATGAATTGGCGAATAATAAAGTGTTATCATGGGAAAAAGTTATACCTGTATTTATCGCTGTATTGGGTTTTATTATACACGCCTTATCGTCAAAGATTTTGAATACTAAGCTGTTACACAGCTAAATTGTATAATCCTAATATTCTGAACTCTTGTTTAACAGGCAAGATGCCTGTTCCACTTATACAAATTAAATGCACAACAGCTTATAACGAAAATTTACATACAGCAGGGAAAAAGGAACAGGAAATAAGGGTTTCAGTATGTACTGGGTCTTGTTCAATAATCAAATAACTAGGAGTCGTATATATTGATTTTATTCAAATCTCCTTAATTTCTATTTCCAGCATACTTTTCTAGCAATGTCTCTACACTAGCGTTATGATCTAAGAATGAAAATAAATGTCTGTAGATTAATTTTCCATCTTTATCTAATACAAACTGCGCTGGTAAGGGCGCTCCTAATGCTTGCCCTGTGTGATATGTTCTAAAAATATGACAACTAGGATTTATTAATAAGGGCATTTTTAATCCTAAGTCTCTTACTACTGCTTGACTTTGGTGTTTATCTGTGCTGGTGATCATTAAAATTTCTATACCCCGTTTTGTAAATTCCTCATAATTTTCATTTAATGCTTTAATATGAGGATAACAAAAAGGACAATATTGTTTTTCTGTAAAAATTCTTGTAAATGCTAAAATAACAGGCTGTTGACCACGATAATCTGATAATTTGATTGTACGATTATTGGTAACATCTGTTAATTTAAAGTCAGGTGTTAATATTCCCAATCTTAAATCATCGAGTGCTGGTTTGGGTAACAAATTGCGGAAAAATCGCTCGTTCAATAAACCTGTAAAATCTGTAGATGTCAACATAAATAATTAAAAGTTAAAAGTTAAAAGTTAAAAATTAAGAATGGGTAATGGGTAATGGGTAATGGGTAATGGGTAATTCAATTTTGGATTTTGGATTTTGGATTTTGGATTGTATTTGATGAACTCCAATCTAAAATCTAAAATCTAAAATCTAAAATTTTCTTCACCAATCACCAATCACCAATCACCTACACTGCTGCGAAGTAAACTTTAGACTTCACAGGATCGGGAACCATTGTTTTTTCTCCGGGTTGCCAACCAGCAGGACAAACTTCGTCTGGGTGAGATTAAACGTGCTGAATAGCCTGTAATGTACGCAATGTTTCATCTACACTGCGACCAAATGCTAAGTTATTAATGGTAGAATGTTGAATTACACCATCTTTATCAATGATAAATAAACCACGCAAAGCAATACCAGCTGCTGGATCGAGAACGTTATAGTCTGCGCTAATTTCTTTCTTGATGTCGGAAACTAGGGGATAATTTAAGTCACCCACACCCCCAGATTTACGATCTGTTTGAATCCAAGCGAGGTGAGAAAATTCACTATCTACAGAAACACCTAAGATTTCTGTATTAAGATTCTTGAATTCTTCGTAGCGATCGCTGAATGCTGTGATCTCGGTGGGGCAAACAAAGGTAAAGTCTAAGGGGTAGAAAAACAGGACTACATACTTGCCGCGATAGTCAGAAAGTTTGATGGTCTTAAATTCTTGATCTGCTACAGCTGTTGCTGTAAAATCGGGAGCCTGTTGACCAACACGAAGACATCCATTATTGAGTGACATTTAACCTAGTTCTCCTTGAGTTTTATATCCATTTTTTGGCGTGGGTATCTGGGTTAGATCAACCATTCCTCCACGCTCATCACAGTTTAGTTACAATCTGTTACGACTATATCATAGTCATTACGATTTTGAGAACAGTTGATAGTTAATAGTTGATAGTTAAGAGTTTTTACCAATGACCCATTACCAATTACCAACTACCCATTACCCGCTACCAATTTAAAAGCCAATGTTTGATTTAGATACAAGAGAATGGTTACTAACTAATGGCTTAGGTGGTTTTGCCAGTGGTACAGTTGCGGATGTGCATACACGGACTTATCATGGTTGGTTATTTGCGGCTACAAATCCACCTTCAGACAGAAAATTACTACTTTCCCATTTAGAAGCAAGTTTAGAAATCCCAGGAAAAGTTATAGCACTGGGAACAAATCTTTGGGGTACGGGTAAAATTGAACCAACAGGATATAAATTTTTACAACAGTTTGATCATAACCCAGTTCCCAAATGGGTTTGGAGTGGGGATAATTGGCAGTTATCTAGGCGTTTGGTAATGCCAAATTGGGGACTGGGGACACTTCGACAAGCTCAGTGCATCGCTGGGGACTGGGGACTAGAAGGGGATAGGGTAAAGGTCTGTAGCAATAATCAAAGAGTTTTGATTGAATATCGGTATGAGGGGAAAGAGGAAGGGATTTTAAGGTTAAGGTTGTTTATAGGCGATCGCAATTTTCACCATCAACAAATAGGTAACAAAAAAATCCAGTTTTCCCAATTACTCCATCAAAATATACTGTGTTTACAAATGAATAACTGGGATAACTTTTGTGGTAACTTTGGTACACCTTGGCATTTACGATGGACCCAGGGAAAATATCAAGTAGATGGGTTATGGTATTGGAATTATAGTTTACCAGCAGAAACAAAAAGAGGATTAGGCGATCGCCAAGATTTATATAGTCCTGGTTATTTAACCGTAAACTTGCAACCAGGAGATACAGTCACCCTAGAAGCTAAAGTAGGTTTCCCCGACTCCCAAGAAAATTTTTCACCTGATAGTTTTACAGAAGCAGTAGTAACAGAACAAGCAAGAATAGCGCAGATTTTTGGGTGGGGAAATGAGGAGACGGGAAAATGGGGTGAAAATTCTTCCTTAACACTTTCTTCTTTACTGTCACCTGTTACCTGTCACCTATCACCTATTCAAAAACAACTACTCAAAGCTAGTGATCAATTTATAGTTTATCGTGATTCCATAGCAGGTCCTACGGTAATTGCAGGATATCATTGGTTTAATGATTGGGGAAGAGATACATTAATTGCTTTACCAGGATTAACATTAGTAACAGGACGTTTTGAAATTGCTAAAGGACTGTTAAAAACCTTTGGGAGTTACTGTCGTCATGGACTCATACCGAATACTTTTCCTGATGTAGATAACGAACCATTTTATAATAGTATTGATGCTGCTTTATGGTGGATTGAAATTTTAGGACTTTATTTAGAAACTACTCAAGATTGGCAATTTTTGTTAGAACAATTTCCTATTGTGCAGCAAATTCATAAAGCTTTTGTCAGCGGTACTCGTTATAATATTCAAGTTGATGCTATTGATGGTTTAGTGTCTTGGGATGCTCAAGATGTAGCGTTAACTTGGATGGATGCACTGGTAGAAGGAATACCTGTAACACCACGTTGCGGTAAAGCAGTAGAAATCAATGCTTTATGGTATTCTGCTTTATGTTGGTTAAGTAAATGGTCAGAACATTTAAGTCATGAATATATAGATCATTCTAGTCGTTTAATCAGTCAAAAACAACGTTATCAACAACAAGCAGAACTGGTAAAAATATCCTTACAAAAATTTTGGCATCCCCAGTTAGGTTATTTATATGATCTCATTGATTTAGAGGATAGTCGTAATTCCCAAATTCGCCCCAATGCTATTTTAGCTTTATCTTTACATCATTGTGCTTTTTCTCAACAGCAAGGACAAAAAGTTTTAGACTTAGCAACTTCCAGGTTATTAACTCCCTATGGTTTACGCAGTCTTGATCCTAGTGATCCAGAATATCAGGGAAAATGTGAAGGAAGTCCGCAAAAACGCGATCGCGCTTATCATCAAGGTACGGTTTGGACTTGGTTGATCGGTGCTTATATTCGAGCTTGGGAGCGTTTTTATCCTGAAACACCCTTACCTTTTGACTGGAAACCGTTGTTAGATCATTTTTCATCTAATGGTTGTTTAGGTTCAATTTCGGAAATTTTTGATGGTGATGCACCCCATACTCCTAGAGGTGCGATCGCACAAGCTTGGTCTGTTGCTGAAGTTATCAGACATTATAAATGATTGTCTCACGCAAAGGCGCAAAGGCGCAAAGAGAAAGTAAGATTTATAGGAAACTCTAGGTTAATCAAGTTATAGATACAAATTATAAGCCGTTGTGCATTTAATTTGTATAAGTGGAACAGGCATTTTGCCTGTTCAACAAGAGTTCAGAATATTAGGATTATACAATTTAGCTGTGTAACAGCTTAGTCGCGTTGATACACCATTCCAAAATCATCCCGATTATCCTGATACTTATCATCAACAATTTCAGATTTTACAAACTGCATTAAATAACATCAAATTAGATCCCAATCATCAAAGTAAAGGAGTTGTTGTTATTGGAGAACCAGGAACAGGGAAAACTCATTTAATGATGCGACTTACCCATGAAAGATTAACAAGCAACCGATTATTATTTATTCGGCAACCTAATAATTCTCAATCTATCCCCTGTGAGCCTTAATACCCTCCCCGCTTGCAGGGAGGGGAGACAAAGCACAGCTTTGGCGGGGTTGGGTTCTTCCGGTTTAATGATCAGCAATCAAGCTGACACGATATTAGCCCATGACTTGTATCATGCTGCCATATCACCACAAGACTTTTATGGCTACAGCACGCTACGCAAACAGCAAACCCTATTGAGGGGATGCTGAATAAATGTAAAACCTAGAAAATTGCCTATTGCCTCTTGCCTTCTGCTACAATTTCGGATTTTGTTGACACATTCTGACCACCGGAGAGCGTTGATTTGGATTTCTTTTTAGCCAACTTTCTGCCGTAGCAAATAGCAATAAACCCAGTGATATTCATAAATAAACCATAAACCGCTGCTGGTATTCCCATATCAGGGCTGTTAAGAAGTCCCAGAGCAATTGTGAAGGCTAATGTAGTGTTTTGAAAACCTACTTCAATGGCAATGCAGACTTTTTGAGGATGATTGAGTTTTAAAAGGTTACTAAGCAGAAAACCTAGAGACATTGAAATTGTATTTAACAAGATAACACCAATTCCAACTTGTAGAATAAAGCCAGGGAGACTTTCCCACTCACGAATAATTAACAGCAGAATGATGATTGCTAAGAATGCTCCTGCGACACGGTTAGTTACTTTTTCCAAAGAAATGGCAAATTTAGGAAACTTCTGCCGTAGTAACATCCCCAAACCTATAGGACAAAGTATCATCAGAAAAATTTGCAGTATTGTTTTTCCAATGGGTAGAGCGAGGGTTGCATTTTGTCCTATAAAATGCTGATATGCAAGGTTTCCTAACACCGGAATTGTAAATACTGTAATCAAACTGCTAAAAGCGGTGAGAGTGACTGAAAGTGCAACATCACCTTTAGCGAGGAATGTAATTATATTGGAGGAAACTCCTCCTGGACATATTGCCACTATCATTAACCCCATTGCGATCGCAGGTTGCATGGGTACAACTTTAGCAATGATAAAACCAATAATAGGTAACAAAATTAATTGACTGAACAAACCAATAGCGACTGCTTTGGGATATTTTGTTACTCGTTGGAAATCTTCAGGGACAAGAGATAATCCCATCCCTAACATAATGATCGCTAAGGATAGAGGTAGAACAACTGAACTTAAAAAACTTGCTTGCATATCTGTATTTAATTAAACAATTAATGAAAACAATAATTAGTATTTCATGTTTTATAAACATTTGTCAATCAATAATGAATCAAAAAATACAGATTTTCAAATTGATAACTAATAAAGTTAATGTAATTGTTACAAACTTCATTTTGCATGCTTATGTGTTATCATTTTCAGAGGCGATCGCTAATGAATTAGAAGGTACAGGTGTCACTGTCACCGCACTTTGTCCTGGTCCTACTGCATCCAAATTTCAAAAATCCGCAGCAATGGAAGAATCAAAAATTTCTCATGTTAATAGAATGATGACAACTGAAAGTGTGGCTAAAATTGGTTATGATAGTTTAATGGCAAATAAAACTATTACTATTCCCGGAATTAGAAATCAAATATTAGCTAGATCCGTGAGATTTGCACCTAGAAATATAGTTACCAAAATTGTCAGAAGTATGCACGAATTGAGGAAATAATTTCAGAATTTAGGAGTCAGGAGTCAGAATATTGACTTGCATTACAAATAATTTTACTGTTCCTCTTTTAACAACCAAAAACCGCTAAAAGTCATCCCTGAATCATCAGGTTGTACCAATAAAAAATGCAAACCTTTACTTAATTGTTTGCGTTGTTGATAAACTTTTGCTGCTGCTGTAACTTCTGCATCTTCAAAAGTTGCTAAAATCCATCTATCTGCTAAACCTGCTTCTAAAATTAACCCATCAGGTGAACCAGGAATATAATTTAAACTCACAGGGTTAGTTTCTTGTAACCATCTTACTAAACGCAGAGATTGTCTACCACCATAAATTATCACACCGGGAATAGGAACAGTTGAAGCTAAACCTAAATTAATTGGTTGTAGAAATTCTGGTATTTGTAAAACAGGAATCGGACGATCTGCAAATTCATCAATAATATCACCAGCTTGAATATTTGCAAAACGCCATTCTTCACCCCAGAGATTTTCTGGTAATGGTGTTGGTGGTGGTTTATCAATAACTAAGGAATATTGCTTTTCTTGCAACCATTGTTTTAACGCTTGAGTGCGACGGGTAGCTTCAATTTCAATTTCTAAATTATTCGCTGCTGCTGTAATTAAACTTAAAGCTTGAGGACGAAAAACTTGAATTAAATCAGGTAATTTTTCCTTAGCTGCTAGTTTAAAATGTTCTGTTAACCAATTTGAATTTGCTTGTGACTGGGGACAGGTAGCGATATATTCAAAGTGACGACTTGGATCACAAATCAATAAATCCCATAATATCTGTCCTGCTGTATCTTTTTGGGGACTGCGATAAAAATCAACTTGCCAAATTAGACTCATGATTACTATTGATGTTTTTTGTTGTCAATTTAATTTTTACCATAAAACGGGGTGTAGTGGAAAATTTACCATCGGTAAGCAGGAGAGTAATCATCAGTCATTGGTTTTTAATACTTTAGATATTTTAATACTTTAGATATAAGTTGGTTAATTTTTCCTATTCCTATGAGTATTAAGTGATAGATCTCCCCTTTGTACTTGATACGTAATTGTTAAAATCATAAGTTTTAATTGACCATCACTGTAGTTAAATCATACTACTTTTTGAAGTGCGGAATGTGGGTCTTAATGTTGACACACAAAAAAGGTTTGGTGGTTAACCAAACCTCGCTATAAATCCAGTGCATAACAACATCCCAAAGTAATTTAACCTGTCTGGTTTTGTGGCTGCATCTTCCCAGAGGATGTATGCAAATATGCGAAAAACTGATAATAGATGATCCGGTTGCCAAAAATTCAGTTATTACCCCAAATAAAAAAGGACGGGGGTTATCCCGTCCGCACTAATAGCTTGAAAGTGGCAATACACCTTGGAATATAAAAAAAATAGTAGAAATAACATTCAATAGGTTGTCAGGATTGTCAATGACATCAACAATAAAAACGGTAATTTAAACCGTGTAAATTGTTTGATTCATAGATTAATCTCTGCAACTTTGATTAATCTAGCACAATTAATTTTTGAGTTTCTGCCAAAATGGCAAATATTACAATGACAAAAGAGACGGGTTTTAACCCGTCCACGGTATAATAATTAAAAACATCTTGGTAATTTCTGTAATATATCAGGTTACTTTAGTGGATGATTGCCAAAATGCCAAATCCCACATTCCGCACCCACAACTGTCACACCCCAAGGAAATGGATGTATTTAGTACATAGGAACTAATTGCTGAGAAGATTTGTTAAAGCTTAATAGGAATTATTACTATTTAGATAGAGATACAGTTAACAAATACAACTAAGTATAAAATTATTGGTTCTTAGGTTATTTTGATAGAAAACTGAGTTCAAAATCATTGAAAAGTTTATCCTCAATTACGATGAAAAAACTAAAAAAATGTGTTGACTCAACAGAAAAATGAGAAAATTGAAATAGATACTTTGGTGGAGTTTCTGTTGTCATGTTTAATGTAAAAGACCTTGATTTGAAGAAGATAGACCATTTAGGGATAGTAGAAATAATTAATAATTTACTAGGATCAGAACCAGAAGAAAAAGTCAGTGCAGGTCAGGTAGTAAAGGCGATGATTTTAAACGGTTTAAGCATGATGTCACAGCCTTTATATATGTTCCCAAAATTCTTTGAATTAATCGCTTGTGAACACTTAATTGGTGCAGGAGCAAAACCAGAATATTTCAATGATGATAAGCATATTTTAATTGGACTATTTAGCTCATTAATCAAATTAATGTTCTGAAATTTTCATGGCGTTTTTAACTTTATTTTTAGATAAGCATAAGTTAAAATCATGTATTGAGATTATCAGGATAAAATTATATTATTAAAATTCTCTACTAAACCACTCTTATATTTATTGCTCCTTATTGAGAATACATCTAATAACTTTTCCTATCCAAAATCTATTTTTTTTGAGCCAAAGGTGATTTTATACTCCTTTTTTATAAATCATTTTCCGTAATAACCGATTGTGACAGTTAAGGGTGCGGAATGTCGGATTTACTGGTGCTGATTCTTGGTGTTTGTAGGTTGTTTCAGGTGGTTTAATTAGGAGGAAATTGAGGGATAATTTTGGATTTTGGATTGGATGTTTAAGGTCGGTCTAAAATCCAAAATTAGTTTAAATCAATCAAGGAGAGTTGGTTAATTCCTCAATTAATTGGTCAGGAGTAAGAATTCGCGGTGTAACTACGGGGAAATCTTGAGAATTACGGGTAATAATCGCATCTAATTGATTAACTACAGCAGTGGAGTATTGAATGGCATCTTCAAAATCTTTAAAATTGGTTGTGAAAGCCATTGTAATTGCAGCCTGATTTACCGTGGCAATTTGACAGAAAGTAACTAACTGATTTAAATAGGTAAGCGTCCAATCTCGACCTCTGGCTTTACGGATGATATAATACAAATCACTAAAAGTTGAAGCTGAAATAGAACCTGCAATTTTCCCTTGTTCAATCAGTGATAAAACTTGTTCACTTGTATTCCAAAAAGGCTCTCTTTCTAGGGCATTATCAATGATAATATTAGTATCTAGCAGGATTTTCACAGGTTATATTTCTCCTTTAAATATTCATATTTAGCTTGTTCTGGATCAAAGTCTGCTGGAACGGGTGGGGCATTTTCAAATAAACCCTCAAATGCTTTTATCTTAGATTTTCTCTTTGGTGTTTCTGGTGCTGGTTCACTTGCTGGGGTTGTAGTATTATCAAGCGTCTCAGTAGCTTGCCAAACTACAATTTCTACATCTCCAGGAGGTAAATTCAGGGGGTCGGTAATTACTAATTTACCAGATGAATCAATTTTTCCTTTGAGTTTGTATGCTTGCATGATGTTTTTCACTAGAAGATGTTTCTATATTATCTCGTATTCCCTCAAAGTAAATATATAAAAAATTGCAAGTGTCAAAGAAATTATAGTCTTTTATCTTTTGGTGCTGTTTCAAGAATTTTTTTCAGTATTATATCTGATGCAAGACGGATATCTCTTATGGATGCTTCTTGGATAGACGCATATCTAACTGAAAGTTTTAAGCCTTTTTTATTGGACTCTTCTATAACCTCTTTGTATTCACCTATGGTAAATAAATATATATCTTTCTGAATTTCCTTAAATTCTTTTATACTTTTAGTGTAGATTAACAAAAGGGCTAAATATTTTTTTGCTTCAACCAAGGACTCTTCTATTTTATCTTTGTTTTCTTCAATATCAAAATAAAGAGTTAATACTGTTAAGAGATTTTTAATACAACCAGAATAAATATCCCTGATGTGCAGGGTAAGAGCATCTCAATCAGGCTTGACATAAGGGCTTTTCGGAATCTAATGTAGAGTCAATGAAACAAGAACGTATCTCTATCTAAATAGTAATAATTCCTATTAAGCTTTAACAAATCTTCTCAGCAATTAGTTCCTATGTACTAAATACATCCATTTCCTTGGGGTGTGACAGTTGTGGGTGCGGAATGTGGTCCAAATAGCTGGTGATTGATGATCGGTGATTGGTAATTGGAAACTAGCGTAATATCCAGATACCCGACTTCTGTCAAAAGTCGGGTATCTAGCTTTTCAACCTTTTATGTTTAATTATGTTGATCTACTTACCAGTTTGCTTTTAAAGCAAAAATTTTCTCAATGATATCTTCTACAACTTTATCAGGTGTAGAAGCTCCAGAGGTGACACCAACAACTATTTCTCCTTCCGGTAGCCAGTTTTCTGCTATTGTCAATTCTCCAGTTAATTGCCGATGTTCGATGGCGTTAGCTGAGAGAATACGCTCAACGCTATCAATGTGATAGGAAGGAATATTGCGGTCAAAAGCTATCTGTTGTAATTGTGTAGTATTTGAAGAATTAAATCCACCAATTACTACTATTAAATCTAAATTGTGTTCGACTAATTCCAACATGGCATCTTGTCTTTCTTGGGTAGCGTCGCAGATGGTGTTGAAACTTTGGAAATGTTGATTTAATGCAGCGGGTCCATATTTCTGCATCATGGTTTTCTCAAAGAGTTTACCAATTTTTTCGGTGTCACCTTTGAGCATGGTGGTTTGGTTGGCAATACCCACTTTTTCTAAATCTTTGTCAGGGTCAAATCCAGCAGAACAAGCTTTAGCAAACTTGGTTAAAAATTCCTCACGGTTGCCACCATTGAGGATATAGTTAGCCACATATTCGGCTTCTTGTAAATTCAAAACAATCAGATATTTACCTGCAAAGGAACTGGTAGCAACGGTTTCTTCGTGTTTGTATTTACCGTGAATAATTGAGGTAAATTCGCCTTTTTTGTGTTTTTCAACTGTGTTCCAAACTTTGGAAACCCAAGGACAAGTTGTATCAACAATTTGGCAACCTTTATCATGTAAAATTTGCATTTCTTGGACGCTGGCACCAAAGGCGGGCAGAATGACTACATCACCTTGATCGACAACAGAAAAGTCCTTTTTATTAGCTTCAACAGGAATAAATTGGACTTCCATTTCTTGCATCCGTTTGTTCACAGAAGGATTGTGAATTATTTCGTTGGTGATCCAGATGCGTTCTGTGGGGAAGTGCTGACGAGTTTCATAGGCCATTGCTACGGCACGTTCTACACCCCAGCAAAATCCAAATGCTTGTGCTAGTCGGATAGTAACATTACCTCTTTGAAGGATGTAGTTGCGATCGCGTATCTCTTGAATTAAGCTACTTTCATACTCAGACTGCAACTGAGTGGACACTTCTGCTTTATGTCCAAATCCTTTCCGATTGTAATTTTCTGAATGTTGGAGGCTGCGTTTAAAAGCTTTGGTATCCATTTTGTGTTGTCTGCTAAAATCAATATTTCTTATTTTCTCTTGCCAAGACACAATTCAGTTAATGTGGTGATTGGTGATTGGGAAAGAAGGGAATAGGGAATAGGGAATAGGGAACAGGGAATAGAAGGGAATAGGCAATAGGCAAAAGCTAATATTGTCCCCTTGCACCCTGCCCCCTGCACCCCTGCTTTCTTCACTGTCACCTGTCACCTGTTCCCTATTCCCTGTTCATTGTAAATCTGCAATGCAGTGCGCCAGACTGTGTAACCTTGGGGATTAAGGTGTAAACCGTCGGTGCTAAATTCTCGACGCAGATCACCTTGCTTGTCAGTGAACAAGGGATGTAAGTTGACATATTTAATTCTTTGTTGATTCGCTATTTTTTCTAGTTCCTCATTTAACTTGCGAATACGACTGTTAGGAATAGCTAATAGTTTTTCCCGTCCTTCCCAAGTTGCTTCTTCTCCCCCATGTGGCAAAATCGACTGTAGAACAATTTTGGCTTTGGGGTGCTTTTTCCGTAGATAACGGATGATTTGTTTTTGATTGGCTAAAATTTCTTCATCACCTACGCCGCGAATCATGTCATTAATGCCAATCATGATTAAAATGACTTCTGGTTTGGTACGGTCAAATAACTCTAATCTTTTTAATAATCCTTCGCTAGTTTCACCAGAAATTCCCTGATTTAACCAATTTTTGCCTTCTGGCAATAAATCAGGTGGAAACCATAAACTTAAAGAGTCTCCAGCTAATATGGTTAATTTTTCTGGCGGTTTTTCGGCTGCTACTTTGGCTTCTTGTTTAAGAATTTTTAGCCATTGTTGATAATTTAGTTTATGACGTGGTCCTAACTCTGGTATGAAAGCTTGGTTTTGAGGGTTGAGGTTGACTGGTTGTGGGGGAGTGCTAGTTGCAAAGGCAGTGGTCAATTTCTGCTGTCGCCAAATCAGTAAAATGATGGCTAACATCAGGATACCATTTGTCACCAGTAAGAAAAATCCCCAGATTGGAAATGGTTTTGCGGAAGTGGACACGATTAAAAAATTAAAAATTCAAAATTTAACCTTGAAAATTTATTCTGTGGTCAGTTAATGCCGAGTAAGTTCAATTTACATCAAGTTTACAAAAATTTAGTAATTTTGCTTTTGAATCTTAAATGATAAAGTCCCCAAATTCTTTAAGAAGCTGGGGATCTCACGGACTTGCAAATAAAAAATAACCAATTGTTGAGTAAACAGGGGTGGTGGAATGATGGGGAGATGGGGAAGATTAATAGCCCAGTCACCAGTCACCAATCACCAATCACCTATCACCTATCACCTATCACTATAAACGTTAATGCGATCGCCAAACTCGGAGTTATAACCTTCTTCTCCGTGTTCGTGGATATCTAAACCTTGGTTTTCTGCTTCCTCTTTTACACGCAGACCAATGGTAGCATCAATAAATTTGAGGATGATCCATGTACCAGCAGCCGCGATGATATAAGCTATGGCGATCGCTGCCAATTCTACAAATATTTCCCCAAAATTACCACGTAATAGCCCATCTTTCCCGCTTGGGTTGACTTCGGTACTAGCAAAGATGGCGGTTAAAATTGCTCCTAATGTTCCACCCACACCATGTACAGGATAGGTGTCTAAGGCATCATCTACATTCAATTTGTGCTTGAAGCTTACAGCATAAAAGCAAACAAGAGAAGTAATAAAACCTATTAATATTGCTGCTAAGGGTGTGACAAATCCTGCGGCGGGAGTAATACCAACTAAACCGGCTACTGCACCTGTAGCAGCACCTACGGCGGTGGGTTTTCCTCTCAGGGTTGCTTCTAAAATTAGCCACATTAACGCACCTGCGGCGGCTGATGTGTTGGTAGCAACGAAGGCTACTGTGGCAATACTACCCGCAGATAAGGCGCTACCAGCGTTAAAGCCAAACCAGCCAAACCAAAGTAAGCCAGCACCCAATAAAATGAAGGGGACGTTATGGGGTGGACTGAGACGATCTGGGTGGTTTTTCCGAGGTCCGAGAACTATGGCTGCTACCAGTGCAGAAACTCCTGAACTAATATGTACTACTGTGCCACCAGCAAAATCAAGAGCGCCTAAACCACCGTATAAGCCCAAAAATCCACCTTTTGCCCAGACTGCATGGGCTAGGGGTGTGTAGATAAAGGTTGACCACAATAGCACAAATAAGCAATAAGCGCGGAAACTCATCCGTTCGGCGATCGCCCCAGAAATTAAGGCTGGAGTAATAATTGCAAACATGGCTTGATAAATCATGTATGCTTGATGGGGTATTGTTCCCGCATAAGAAACTATTTCTTCCGGGGCTGAACCTTGCAAATATCCGCTTGTTTCTAAACCGACACCGTTTAACCCTAACCACTGTAAGCCACCGATGAAGGGTAAACCAGGAGCAAAGGACAAACTATAACCCCACAAAACCCAGGTGACTCCGACAATGGCCATCAACACAAAACTCATCATTAAGGTGTTGAGGATATTGCGCGATCGCACAAAGCCACCATAAAAAAATGCTAATCCAGGTGTCATCAACAATACCAGTGCCGATGAGATCAGCACAAATGCCGTATCTCCAGTATCAGGAGCAGTTGGTGTATTTGTTCCTTGGGCTAAGGCATTACCCATGAGTGGGAATACTAACAAACATAGGGTTAAAACCCCAATCATCACAAATTTCTTCAACACTTGTTTTTGTTCCTATGCACCGAATTACCTCACATTACTTATTTAAGTAACGTTTTTTTTGATACTATCTATGTTGTGAAAGTTACTCAAATTTCCTTTTGGGAGAACCTTAACAAAAAAAATAATATTCATTTTAGTTTCTAATCGTAAACATAGAAATTTACTTATGTATTATTTGCATAGTTTAATGTAAAAATTTGCATTATATATATAATATATATAAGACTTAGACAAGATTTACATAAGCACAAGTATCAGTAATAATTTATACTATATACAAAGTAGTAATTCATAATTACGAATTACGAGGCAGCATCCCAATTTTCAAAAAATAACCACAGCAACACTAAAAATCTCTTAAACTCTCTTAACTTTGTGTCCTTTGCGCCCTTTGCGGTTCAATCATATTAAGTCTTGGGGCATATTATTTCCATAGATAAAAATAAATTTACACATTTGGAATGCTGCCAATTACGAATTACGAATTACGAATTATTAATGACTTCAAATCTTGAATAACTGAGGTAGCAGACTGATAGCGATCGCCAAAATGATAACAAACCATTTTATCTAAAATCCTTGCTAATTCATCGCTAACATTAGTTCTGTTTCGCCACATAATATTACCAGTTTCAGGATTTGCTGGTAGTTCTTGGGGAGGTATACCTGTAATAGCTTGAATCCCAATCATACCTAAAGCATAAATATCACTACATAAGCGGGGATGACCGGCAAATTGTTCTGGTGGTGAATAACCTCTTGTGCCGATAGCAACAGTAGCTAATTCCGTTTCTCCTTCTATTCGTGGTTGAATTAATTTGACAGCACCAAAATCTATTAACACCAAGCGATTATCTTGAGTACGTCTGATAATATTTGTAGGTTTAATATCCCGATGAATTACACGGCGTTGATGGATAAAAACTAAAATTTCTAAAATTTCCGTCAGCATATCTACAACAAATTTTTCACTTTTCACACCTGTTTCTGGGGGTAATTCTTCACTTAAAGTATGTCCAGAAATATATTCTTGAACTAAATAAAATTCTTTATTCTCTTCAAAAGAAGCAAAAAATTCAGGAATTTGATCATGTTTACCGACAACTGCTAAAATTTCCGCTTCCGTGTTAAATAATCTGCGGGCAACTTCCATAAATCTTGTATCTCTACGGGCGGGCATTAATTGTTTAACTACACAAATAGGATTACCTTTTTGTTGTGTATCTTCTGCTAAATAAGTACATCCAAAACCACCAGAAGCAAGGGTATTTAAGATTTTATAACGCCCTGCTAAAAGTAAATCATCAGTTTTGAATGTTGATATTTCTGAAAAATCAAAGTTGTTAAAATCCGATGGCAGTTGTGTCGATTGATCCAATATTAAGCTGATTTGAGCAATAGCTTCTTGTTGTTTTTCAACTTGCAGCAGAATAGCTTGACTTTGTTTTTGAGTTTGATAAGTCGTGTAACCCATGACAGCAACACTAGTAATAACTAAAGCTAAAGAAGGAGTAAATAAAGGTATCCATATTGCTTGCAAATACAAACCAGCCGCAATTCCTACAATACTAACAATAATAAAAAATTCTACTATTATTAATAGTAAAGGATGTCGCCATTGCCTTGCTACAATAGCACCTACAATAGAACAAATCCAAATCCATAACCATTCATAAGTATCTGGAAAGTAATATATTATAGGTCTATTATCGAGAACTGCACTAATAATTTGGCTGGCTATTTGGGCATGAATAAAAACACGAGGCATTCTCGCTGGTTGGTCTGATAAATTGCTATAAGGTGTATAGTAACCAGGATGTACACTAGCGGCAGTAGTTCCAATAATTACTAAGCGATCTTTTACCCAATTGGGGTTAACTTGATCTGTGAGAACTTGTGTGAGAGTAACTTGTTGGGCTAGGTTATTCGGGTGACGGTAATTTAATAAAATTTGATAGCCATCGTCATCTGTATCTTGATAATTACCTGCGTCTTTATATAAGCGGGGAAATATAGTTTTACCTATTTGTAATTCTTGTTTTTCAGTAAAACTATATTCAATACCTTGTTTTTCTAAATAAATAATAGCTAATAAAGCAGCAAAGGAAAATCTAGTTTTACATTGATGATCTTTTGTTGTATAATCAACAAATAATAAACCACGACGGATAACTTGATCAACTGCGTTATCGGTCACTACATCATCAAAACCGATGTTATCTATAGGAAAATTGGCAGGTGGGGCAACTTCTGATCTATCAATATTACTTAATAAACAAGTGGCAATAATTTGATTTGGCTTTTTGAGATTAGCAGCTAAATTTTTTTGTTCATGGCGATAAATATTTAACCCAATGACACGGGGTTGATAAGACTCTAATTTTTTTAGTAATTTATTAATAGTTTGATCGGATAAAGGCCATTTTTCCCTGTTCAGATCCTCTTGAGTAATTGTCACTAATAAAATTCTGTTATCAGGAGGTTCTGGAGGGCGCGAACGCAACATCTGATCATAAATGCTTAACTCACTATTTTGTAACCATTTGATTTCACTTATTACCCATATTAAACTTGTCACTACTAGACTACTAAACAGAATAATTGATAGGAAATTAGGGACACTAAAAGTTAAAGGTGAACGTTGATCTTGCAGGAGAACAGCACGGATTTTTACTAAAATTTCATTAATCACTGTGGAAATAACCTAGTTTGTTGACACTCTCCGGGCTAAGACCGGGTAGATTATACATTCTACGTCAGAATTTGCTTCCTTCAACTTTCAATACTGTGGCTGATTAGAGATCAGAACTTTTGTATTATCAATAGACCTCTTGTAGTCATTAAATCTGTATAACTTGAAACCTGTTTTAGAGACAATTCATGAATTGTCCCTACCATAATTTTCACAAGATGTGTAATATGATATCAAGTTCTAAAAGCTAAAATTGAAACCATGCAAATCAAACTGATTTCCGAAAATAAACTGACACAGGAGCAAGAAGAACAGGTTTTTAACCTGTCAGTAGCTATCGGACGAAAAATGACCCAACTTCCTGCGGTTATCAATGGTGAAACCGTTTCTCCTGTAGTTTTATTAGACTCTAATAGAGAAATTTCTCAGTTTCATGCTCAAATTACCTTAGAAAACAATCAGCTGTATATAGAAGACAAAAGTACCAATGGTACTAGAATCAACGGTCAAAAACTACTTAAAGAACGTCGGACGTTAAAAAGTGGGGATATACTGGGAATAGGTAATTACACTATTACCGTTATCCTCCAGAGCGATGACGATGCTACCATTGTATTTGAAAGTACGTCTGTATTTGAAAATACGTCCACAATTTTTAACCCCCAATCTGAGATTATTCCTGCATCTAGGGTGCAGAAATCACCAGATTCTCCATCAACTATCATCTTTAATCCTTATACAGATGCTTTAGAACAGCAAACTCCTAACGCTCTACCTAGTCAACCCGCAGGTTTTCCTTATAATTTCAAGTTTTGGAATGCAGAAAAAGTTTCCTTAGAAGCTATTCGTCGCAGTGGTGTTTTAGTCAGAGAAACAGAATATGTGGCCTGTGGGGGAGGAATGGGCAGTTTTGTTTGGGTGGATATGTTGAGAATTGCGGGAGTTAAACCAGAAAATATTAAAGTTTTGAGTGTTCAAGACAAACCTTATAAACGCTATGAAAGCCTACTGAGAAACTGTCAAATTCCCCGACATAAACGGATTCGTTCTGGTTCAGATTCCTGTCCTGATAATATTTGGGGGTGGCCAGGATATGCTTTAAGAGATGCTTGGAGATCCTTCTTTTCTGGACAAGTTGGTTCAGCTTTAAGATTTTTGTGGCAAGTTTTCGCCGAACCTGTTTATGCAGATACTTACACCCCTCGCGGTAAAGATGTATTTGGACTACAATATGCTGCCCATCGTTCTATCGAGGCTTTGGCGGCTGTAAAAGCTCCAGGAGTCCGCTATATTGAAGGAATTTATTCCCTTTGGCAATGGTTAAAATGGGCATTGAATCAAAAGCCTTAATTGCTTTCAAAAACCTTAATTTACATTATTTCTAACAACACTTATAACAGCATTTCTAACAACACTTCTAACCACACTTCTAACAACATTATGACTCCAACTTTATTCGGACGCTGGCAAACGCGAATTTTGTTATTAGCAACAGAGGGAATGTTAGTTTCCCTGCTTTTTTATCAAGGATATTTAGGCATTGCTTCCAACTTAGTTTACTTTTGGGTCGTCTTTTATGTAGGTTTATTTGGCATAGCTTGGGATATCCTATACGATTTTCTGCAAAAATATCTCTGGGACCACGACTGGCCAGGAATATTTCAACTTTATGCAGGAGTTATAGAAGGGGTATTTCTAGGTTTAATAATTGCCAATATCGGTTTACCTCATATTCCTAAAACCGAATTTCACCTAACCAGATTTATTTCACATTATGGTTTAGTGTGGTTAGCAGTTTACTTATCTGCTTGGGTAGTCATGCGGTTATTATTTCCCCGGTGGTGTTTTCGCGGTGGCGAATGGATAGGTAAATGGCCGAGAATTTCTTAGGGATTGATGATATATGAATGATCGGCACTTTCTCGCTTTCGTCACAAATTTCTAATACTGTCATCAAAAAAATAAACATTTCTATGAATCACCGGCACTTTCTCGCTTTTGTCACATCCTCAATATTCATAGTAGGATTAGCCTCTGGTTGTAGTTCTGATTCTACCAAGGCAACCCTAACTTCCAGCCTTCGCTAATGCCCCTTTAAAACTCGCTAGTAAAGTGTTTAATGTCCAAGACTCTTTTGTTTTAAAAGGTTTTGATGCCGTTGCTTATTTTCAACAAGGAAAAGCCATTCCAGGTAATAGTAATTTTACCCACAAATGGCAGGATGTAAATTGGCGATTTTCCACAGCCGAAAACCGTGACTTATTTATTAAAAATCCTGAAAAATATGCTCCTCAATATGGAGGATTTTGTGCTTGGGCTGTCAGTAGAGGATATACTGCACCTATTGATCCTAATGCCTGGAAAATTGTCAACGGTAAGCTGTACTTAAATGTTAATTTAGACACTCAAAAACGCTGGGAAAAAGACATTCCTGGAAATATTCAAAAAGGTGATCAAAATTGGCCTGGTATAGCCAAAAAACTTTGTCGTTAATGAGTATTTAGTCTTACTTTAGAACCCCGACTTCTTAAAGAAGTCGGGGTTCTGGGTATATTAGACCTCTCCAAAATATAATGTATTAATAATGTATTAATTTGTCATAAGTTGTAGGGGCGAAGCATTTGGGCGATAATTTAACGGAAAAATCAGACATCTATATATTCCAAATGCTTCGCCCTGCCCCCATAAATAGGTTCCATAATTTCTTTTCTGGAGATATCTATTGGGTATGTTATATATGTTGGGATCTTAAAATCTGATCATTAGGAAATGACATTCAAGACAGTCGCTACTTACTATTTTTGTTAGTTGAGCGAAAATTATCCTTCAAGTGAGTTACAAGCAGTAATAATTGAACGCAGATGGACGCAGATAAACGCAGATAATTTTGTACTTCATTAGACTGGGAAAGGCTATATCACCTATAACTACGATGTTCAATGTGGCAATTTAAAATATCTGATGTATAATTAGATATATCTTAGTAAAAATCACTCCATGTAATTGCTATGGAAACAATAACTTTAAGTTCTTATGTTGGTGAAGATGGAATATTACATTTAGATATTCCTGTAAATATTGTTAATACTGATTCAGAAGTGTTGAATGTTAAGATTTTGAGGATTTTGTCCAAGTTGTGCATTGGTATTGGTGATACCAAATTTGAGCAATTAATGACTCTATTCTCAATAGACAATGGATTTTACCTGGGTAAAACGAAAAGATTGTAAAGTTTTATTGCAGGATTCAACACTTGTGATACTGATTTAACTATTACTATTATTTTAAAACCTAGTGATGATTTTCAACAGGAAAATAAACCCAAAGGAAAAGGTTGGCCTGCTAATTTTTTTGACGAAACTTCAGGATGTTTAAAAGATACTCCTTTAACTATAGATTCTGAAGGTGTTTTTGATGATTTAGAGGAGTTTAAATTGTTATGAAATATTTGTTAGACACAAATGTATGTATTAAATATCTAAATGAGGATTTGATTATTCGCCGCAAGTTAGAAAATACTTACTTAGAAGATATTGCCGTTTGTTCAGTTGTCAAGTTAGAGTTATTTTATGGTGCAATGAGAAGTGATAATCCTGATCAAGTTTGGGAAAAAGTCAAGGGATTTTTATAAGTATTTATTTCTTTACCTTTAGATGATATTTCAGCTTTAAATGCTGGTAAAATTCGGGCGCAGTTAGCAAATCTTGGTACTCCCATTGGTTATAATGATTTATTAATTGCTTCTATTGCATTGTCTCATGATTTGATTTTGGTGACTCATAATACTAAGGAATTTGCCAGAGTTGAAGGTTGGAAAATAGAAGATTGGGAAATTGAAGCATAGAAATGTGAGTAATTTTTGGATAAATGTTTGATATAGATGTTGGGTTTCGTTACCTCAACCCAACCCAATACTGTTCGGTTAAGAGTTTTTGTAGGTTGGGTTAAGCGATAGCGCAACCCAACAAAAGCTTATAAATGTTGGGTTTCGTTCCTCAACCCAACCTACAGAATTTTATTTTTTGGGGTTAACCGAAAAGTATTGCAACCCAACCTACTTGATTCTTAGGGTATGTTAGCGATTAGTAACGCACAATAAAACTATAGAATGTTCTTATTTATTCCTGTGAGGGTTTGTTTACTTCTTCCATAGGAGTTAACATTGTGACAGCAATGGGATTTGATGAAATGGTTGATGAAATGGTTGATGTAGTTGGAGTTGATGGAGTTGGACTTGATGAAATTGGAGTTGATGGAGTTGGAGTTGATGGAGTTGATGCTTCTAAATGCGATGGTTCTGGTAATATTTCTGCTTGTACATCACTGAAATAAGAACCGACTATTTTATCGTAGTTGGAAACAACCGCTAAGAATGCTCCGCTTAAAATATAGATAGGTAATGGTAGAGATAATTGTTTCACCCAGTCAAAAAATTCTGCCAAAGCAAATAATACAAAGAAACAGGCAAGCCAAACCCTCATTTTTTCTTCCCCTGCACAGAAACAACTATATTTAACTATATTTAACTATATTTAACTATATTTTTAGATTAAACAGCTTGCATGATGATGCAAAATAGAATTATTAGACTTCTCCAGAAAAGAAATTATGGAACTTATTTATGGGGCAGGGTGAAGCTTATGGGATATCTAGATGTCTGATTTTTCCGTTAAATTATCGCCCATAAGCTTCGCCCCTACAACATAAGCTGTTATGCCTTTAACTTGAATAATTAATACAAGCAAGATGCTTGTGCTACTGTAACTTCAGGTTTTTTGATTATACAGTTTAGCTGCACATCAGCTTATTACAAATTAATAGATTCTATTGTGGAGAGGTCTATTGGGGATTTTGGGTAAAAATCGCAATGGTAGCGATCGCATCTAATAAATGAATCGTCACTGCTTTCTCAAAAATTCCGCTTTTTCAATCCTCTGACTTTAACCAAAGCGGTAATTGTCAATTCTTCATTGTTAATTGTCAATTATTGAAAGCTACCCAAACCATAAACCACCGTAAGTTGCGACAGAGAGACATCAGCAAATTACAGTGGTTTGTTTGTAACTAAATAATTCAAAAAAATGGGAAAATCCGAATTTACTACATCAACTAAGGTGGACCCGATTCGCAATCTACCAATCAGAATTGTGCATCCTTCATTCCAACTAGGCAGGTATTTTTGGCTATGGGTTTCAAAACCTCCAATTACAACTTGATGAAATCAAGGCTAAAACACTTGGAAGCCACAACCTAACCGTGATTGCGATGACATTAGAGCAGGAGGTACAGGCTCTAATTCAGTTGTTTTTGTTTGAACTTTTAACCTTTCTGTACCATGAAAATAATCTAGCATGAATTTTTGACTGTGTGTGATATATTTACTAAAGTTGATTTTCTGTAATATCTCGCAATAATTGTGAAATATTGCTTAAAATTTAGGGACTAGGGAATAGGAAACAAGGAACTTTGAAAAAGCGAATTTTTTATTTTTCCCCTTGCAAGGGAAGGGTTTAAACCGTATGGCTAACGCTCACGGCGGAAGCCTTGAATGAAAAAATTGTCAATTTTCAATTGTCAATTTTCAATTGATCAAGGTTTGCCCAACTTCGCAAAAATCAAATAGGATTTCTGTATACTGTATTCATGCTGATTATTCCCAAAAACTTCCTCAACTCAACCCAAACACCTCACAGCGGCTACCATTGGGACGGTACAAGTCGCCGTTTTTTTGAAGGTTGGTATTATCGCGTTACATTACCGGAAATTGGGCAAACCTTCGCTTTTATGTATTCCATCGAAGATCCTATTGGTGGGAAACCTGATAGCGGTGGTGCTGCTCAAGTCCTGGGTCCAGATGATGAATATTTGTGTCGCACATTTCCCGATGTCAACAAATTCTGGGCGAGTCAAGATGTGTTAGCTTTAGGACATTGGGGAAAAACAAACTTAAAAGTTTCTCCTCGCTATCTCCTACCCCGTGACTTTACACACCATATTCAAGAAGGTTATCAAGCTACAGCTACTTTAAATCAAGGCATAATCACCGATCCTGCTACGGGTAATTACTGCCGTTGGCAGTATGAAATTAAACCTGTTTATGCTTGGGGTAATCAAAATAGTATCCAGCAATCAACCGCTGGCTGGTTGTCTTTTTCACAGATTTTTGAACCAGGTTGGCAGATTTTAATGGCTCACGGTTTAGCTACTGGTTGGATCGATTGGAATGGTAAAATTTACGAATTTACCAACGCCCCAGCCTACGGGGAAAAAAATTGGGGTGGTGCGTTTCCTCAAAAATGGTTTTGGCTCAATTGTAATTGTTTTGACAACGAACCCGATTTAGCTTTAACTGCTGGTGGTGGCAGACGTGGTGTATTATGGTGGATGGAATCAGTAGCCATGATTGGTATCCATTATCAAGGGCAGTTTTATGAATTTGTTCCCTGGAACTCACAAGTAAGCTGGCAAATTCAGCCTTGGGGTAAATGGCAAATGCAAGCCAGAAATTCTCATTATGAGGTGGAATTAACAGGAACTACTGATTTACCAGGTACACCCCTACGCGCACCCACCAGCAATGGTTTAGCGATTTGTTGCCGGGATACGATGCAAGGTAAGCTAGACTTGACACTGCGAAAATTCAGTAGTTGTAAAACTCAAATTACTTTCAAAGCACAGAGTAATCTTTGTGGTTTAGAAATAGGTGGTGGTAGTTGGGATAATAGTTGGCACTCTGACTAAATCTACTGCTATCATTGTAGATGTTTGTTCATTTGGGGCTGTAGCTCAGTTGGATAGAGCGGTCGCCTCCTAAGCGACAGGCCGTGCGTTCAAGTCGCACCAGTCCCGTATATTTACATTAAACTACAAAGTTGAACAATTAATGGGTCTTAACCCCTATGATAAATTGTCTGATATAAGTTAGGATAGTGCATCGAAGAAAGCGATCCTATTTATATCGTGGATACATACTTTTATACATAGGGTTTGCTGAAAAAGTCTCTTCGTTAAGGCAGGGAATAGGGAATAGGGAATAGGCAAGAGTTTGGGTGATCTGTTAGTAACCAATTCTTTGAAATTTCACCCGGAAAATGCACGCTTTTAGGAGTATACCCCTGAAAAATCCTGCACTGATTTCCTGATTTTCCACCTGAAACCCTTGATTTATCAAGGTTTTGAGTTTATTCAGCAAGCCCTACATAAGCATCTACCAAAGCATCTAAGCTGTTGTGCCTTTAACTTGAATAATTAATACAAGCAAGATCCTTGTGCTACTGTAACTTCAGGTTTTTTAATTATACAGTTTAGCTGCACATCAGCTTACCAAGTTCTGATTTGGGTTTATTTTGCCCAAATTTCCTAATCTACAGCAGTTTTCATCTCTTTAGACCACAGTAAGGGCGAAGCATTCGGACAATTAATTATCGGTTTTTACCTAAGACTATCATCCGAATGCTGATGCTTCCAGCACGCTTCGCGAACGCCCCTACATTGTTGACGCGAAACCTAAATCAAAATGTGGTTTATTTACCTGAAAATAGCTGTAAATATTTTTGAGATAAAATTTTTTAGATAAAATTTTGATGTTCGCAAACACACTTACACAGCCTTGAAAAAGCTATTGTTTAAAGGTAAATCTTTGCGGTTTATGTCTTTTATCCTACCCCTGTTTATATGGTGGGGATACAAAGAAATACAAAATCAGTTTGTACATCCACAAGCAGTCTTAGTTTTGGGCGGTTCTACTAAACGTTTAGAAAGGGAGAAGTTTACCGCTGAATTTGCCAAAAAGCATCCCAATATACCAATATGGATTACTGGTGGTAGTCCACCTAGCTATACGAAAGAAATCTTTGTTAAAGCTGGAATTAATCCTAAGCGTTTATATTTAGATTATGAGGCTGTTGATACAGTTACTAATTTTACTACGTTGGTAGATGATTTGCAAGCAAGGGGTATCAAAAGCGTTTATTTAATTACTTCTGATTTTCATATGCGCCGTGCTTGTGTAATTGGTGAGATTGTTTTGGGTAGTCGAGGTATTGAATTTAAGGCGGTATCTGTTCCCTCAAAAACCGCACCAGAACCTATCGAAAAAGCTATCCGCGATGGAGTTAGAGCTATACTATGGCTAGTAACTGGTTATACAGGAGCAGAGCAAGCTCAAACTAAACCCTAACCTTTATTAATGAGGGCGTTCGCGAAGCGTGCTGGAAGCATCAGCATTCGGGCGATCAATTCTCAATTTTGACCACAGGTTATTTTCCTGTAAGGGTGAAGCATTCGGGCGATCAATTCTCAATTTTGATCACAGGTTATTTTCCTGTAAGGGCGAAGCATTCGGGCGATCAATTCTCAATTTTGATCACAGGTTATTTTCCTGTCAGGGTGAAGCATTCGGGCGATCAATTCTCAATTTTGATCACAGGTTATTTTCCTGTAAGGGCGAAGCATTCGGGCGATCAATTCTCAATTTTGATCACAGGTTATTTTCCTGTCAGGGCGAAGCATTCGGGCGATCAATTCTCAATTTTGATCACAGGTTATTTTCCTGTCAGGGCGAAGCATTCGGGCGATCAATTCTCAATTTTGATCACAGGTTATTTTCCTGTCAGGGCGAAGCATTCGGGCGATCAATTCTCAATTTTGATCACAGGTTATTTTCCTGTCAGGGCGAAGCATTCGGGCGATCAATTCTCAATTTTGATCACAGGTTATTTTCCTGTCAGGGCGAAGCATTCGGGCGATCAATTCTCAATTTTGATCACAGGTTATTTTCCTGTCAGGGCGAAGCATTCGGGCGATCAATTCTCAATTTTGATCACAGGTTATTTTCCTGTCAGGGCGAAGCATT
>NZ_JACJUZ010000073.1:0-27135 GCF_014299995.1 Sphaerospermopsis sp. LEGE 00249
ATTGTATTCTTCCGAGTCGCGCTAAGGGAGGGTAATGGTTTGCTTTGCCCCAGTTGCACCATTACCGCTTCCCGCACTTCTACAGGTTCACCACTTAAACTAAAAGCGCGAACTTCGGTAATTTTTACCTTGACTATTTTTCCCTTGAGTTCATTGATATCTCCTGTAAAGAAAGTCAGGCGGTTTCCTCCGGTTCTTCCCATCACCTGAGTTGGATCTTTGCTGTTTTGATCCTCAACTAGAACTTCCTCAACTCTGCCAAAATAACGTTGCGATCGCTCGGCTGCTTTAATCGCCACTAAATGATTTAATCTTTGTAGGCGATCGCTCTTAACCTCCTCGCTTAACTGATTATCCCACAGCGCCGCAGGTGTACCCGGACGGGGTGAATATGCAGCAGTATTCAACTGATCAAAACCAATATCAGCCACCAATTTCAAAGTATTCTCAAACTGTTCCTCTGTTTCCCCAGGAAAACCGACGATAGCATCTGCACTAATAGAAGCATCTGGCATATACTTACGAATTGTATCAATAATCCGTCGGTATTTATCCTGGGTATAACCACGTGACATTGCTTTCAACACTTCATTATCCCCAGACTGAAAAGGAATGTGAAAATGCTCGCAAACTTTGGGCAATTCCGCACAGGCTTTAATTAACCTTTCCGTAAAATACCGGGGATGACTGGTAGCAAATCTAATTCTTTCAATTCCTGGAACATCATGGACATAATAAAGTAAATCTGTTAAAGTATGTAAATGACGACCTTCAGGAGTTGAACCGGGTAAATCCCGTCCATAAGCGTCAATATTTTGACCTAAAAGGGTAATTTCTTTGTAACCTTGTTTTCCTAAAGTTTCAATTTCCGCACGGATAGCTTCTGGTGTGCGAGACTGTTCCACACCCCGCACATTAGGAACTACACAATAAGTACAACGTTCATTACAACCATAAATCACATTTACCCAAGCAGTCACTTTACTATCTCGCCTTGGTTGGGTAATATCTTCTAAAATATGTACTTCTTCCGTAGCAACAACCTGATTACCCTCAAAAACCGACTCTAGCAAATCTTTGAGACGGTTAGCGTGTTGTGGTCCCATTACTAAATCTAACTCAGGAACACGACGCAGTAAAGATTCACCTTCCTGTTGTGCCACACAACCAGCAACCACCAAAGTTAAATCAGGTTCTTTATGCTTACGCTTTGCCTGTCTACCTAAATAAGAATAAACCTTTTGTTCCGCATTATCTCTAATCGTGCAAGTATTATAAAGAATCACATTAGCATCATTAGGATCTTCTGACCATTCAAAGCCCATATCTTCCAGAATGCCAGCCATGCGCTCTGAATCGGCCTTATTCATTTGGCAGCCGAAAGTAGTAATGTGATAACGACGGGAAGAAGTGGTCATGGGAAATTACGCTTAATTAATATCATGTATTTTTAGTCTATTCACCATTTTATCAAAAGCCGTAGCCTTTGTAGGTTATAAAAGTCTGCGTTATTTATTTCTGCGTTTTCTGCGTCATTTCTGGACTTTAGTCATCCAAAGCATTGTATCATACTTGTTATGATACTTGTCAATAAATGACTTTATCTGTATTTTCAAGTTGTGAAATAAATCATGAGTGATTCTACAAAATTAAAAACTATTCTCTTAGATTCCGTAATTGCAGATGTACTACCACACATCGCTCAAATCAACTTACCCAACTGGTGGTTAGCAGGAGGGGCAGTACGCAATACCGTATGGTCTAACCTATTTGGTGAAAAATGTCAATTATTCATCAAAGATTTTGATATTGCTTTTTTTGATTTACAGGGAACACGAGAACAGGAACAACAAGTAAAATCAATTCTCACTACACAATTTCCTCAGTATGAATTTGATATTAAAAATCAAGCTAGTTTTGGTAGATGGCGGACAGGTAGAACTATATATTACAGTACAGAAGATGGAATTAAAGATTGGTTACACACTGCAACTGCTGTAGGTGTATCTATGAATGACTTAGGTGAATGGCGATTTTTCACACCTTACGGTTTAGATGATTTATTTGATGGCATTATTCGACCCACACCAACACATATTAATGATATAAATGCTGAAAATAAAGCATTAGGATTTATGGAAAAGTGTCCTTGGCTGCGTTTATTCGTATAGTGAGAATATCCTGTTTAAAGGTTCAAATCAATCAAAAATAACGCCGAATATCATATATTTTATCCTTTAGTCAATCATTCTTGGAGTATATTTATACTATTTCTCTAGATAGATGAGGTATGGGAGAAATAAGTTATATCTTCAATCAAGAGGTATTGATAGGATTTCCGTGAAAGGAAACTACGTTGTTGTTAAGGCTTTTCCTTGCACAATTGCAGCTTACCTATTGTTCAATTTCTCTGCTCCATCCCCCTCTCCTTGCAAGAGACATTAATGACTTCAAATTACCCCTTTATAGTTTCTAATTTGTGTAGAAACTATGCAGGGGTATTTTTAATTTCTCATGACTAACTCTGAATTAATTTTTGAAAGGTTTGATCTTGATTAATATCATCAAAATCTATATCTGTAGCTGCATCTTCCTTGTAGCTAGGTTTAAGCTCAATTGCTTTTTGCAAATTCTCTAATGCTAATTCAACTTCTCTTTGTAGTGCATAACAAGCAGCTTTATTATAGTAAGCACTTGCATAGTCTGGTCTAATTTCTAGTGCTTTATCGAAATTAGTAATTGCTTCGTCATCTTTGCCTAATCTTACCAAGGTGTAACCACGTTTATCCCAAATTTTCGGGGAGTTGGGTTGAAATTTTAACGCTTGATCAAAAGAAGCGATCGCATCTTCATAACGTTCCAATTCTACCAAAGACAAACCACGATTTAACCAAGCCACACTATCATCTGGTTTGATCTGAGTAGCTTTATCAAAACAATTGAATGCTTCTTTGTGTTTACCTAAATTACCACAAGCTACACCAATATCACACCAAGCTTGATGATATTCAGGGTTAATTTTAATGGCTTTATTGTAAGACATTATCGCATCTTTATATCTTTTTAAACGACTAAGAATTAAACCCCGTTTTAACCAAACTTCTGCATTATCAGGTTGAATATTAACGACTTGTTCATAAATTGCTAAAGCATCTTCATAACGTTTTTCTGAAAACAACATTTCCGCTTCTTTGATATAGTCATCCGCAGAAACTTCTATTTGTGTGGGTTCTGGTATTGTTTCTGGTATTGTTTCGGGTGCGGTTTCTTGTACTTGTATATTTAGTTGTGTATTTTCAGGTTCAGCTATAAATTGAGGTTGAATAGTTGCTAAATCTTGTAAAATAGACTCTTTCCGAGTTTGAGCGTCTAACTGTAATTTTGCAAGTTGTTTAACAAACTCAGCTTCTAATTTTTCTAACTGTTCTAACTTCTCTAAAATGCTCAATTTCTGTTGTTCAAAATTACTTTGAATATCAGCAAACTGAGAAATAAACTCATCACCTGATTTTTCTAAATTCTCAACTATTTGCTGTTGACGCACTTCCGCTACATTTTGCAATACTTTGATTTGGTTGATAGACTCAGATTCTAACTTTTGTAAATTCTGTAAAATCTGTGATTTTTGTTTTTGAATATCAGTTTGAATATCAGCAAACTGAGAAATAAACTCATCACCTGATTTTTCTAAATTCTCAACTATTTGCTGTTGACGTAATTCTGCCACATTTGGTAAAATCCTAATCTGCTCAATAGATTCAGATTCTAATTTTTGTAAATTCTGTAAAATTTGTGATTTTTGTTTCTGAATATCGGTTTGAATATCAGCAAACTGAGAAATAAACTCATCACCTGATTTTTCTAAATTCTCAACTATTTGCTGTTGACGCACTTCCGCTACATTTGGTAAAATCCTAATCTGCTCAATAGATTCAGATTCTAATTTTTGTAAATTCTGTAAAATCTGTGATTTTTGTTTTTGAATATCGGTTTGAATATCAGCAAACTGAGAAATAAAATCATCACCTGATTTTTCTAAATTCTCAACTATTTGCTGTTGACGCAATTCCGCAACATTTTGTAATTCTCTAATTTGTTTAAGAGATTCAGATTCTAACTTTTGTAAATTCTGTAAATTCTGTGATTTTTGTTGTTGAATATTTTCCTGTACATCACTGTAAACATCAGAGAACTGGGAAACAAACTCATTACCCGATTTTGCTAAATTATCAATGATTTCCTGTTGACGAATTTGAGCAGCATTTTGTAATAATGATAGTTGCTGAGAAAAGTCAAGCTGTAATTTATTTAAATTATCAAATAAACCACCTTGTTGATTTTGAGCATCAGTTTGTAATTCAGCAAGTTGGGATTTAAACAGATTATTTAATTTTGACAAATTCTCAATAAAAATATCTGTTTGATGTTGAGCATCGGACTGAAAGTGAAATAACTGATCAGTAAAATCTGAGCGTGATTGTGCTATACTTTCAAAAGTATCTTCTTTTTGTTGTAAAGTTTCCGATTCTAAACCCTGAAGTTGAGATATTAACTGAGAACGGGTTGTTTCAATATCATTAACAGCAGCGTCTTTTTGATTTTCCACTGCTGACTTCATTTGCTTAAATTGAGAAACTAACTCAGCTTCTAATTTTCTGACATTTTCAATTGTAATTTTTTGTTGTTGAGCAGATAAAGTGACTTGTTCTAATTGAGTATTTAACCTAAATTCTAAATCGCTGATATTCTCTTGAGCAGATTCAACTTCACGTTCTAAAGCTGTGAGAAATTCCTGTTTTGATTTTGGTAAATCAGATAAAAGAATAGATAAATTTTCCTCTTCACCTTGAATTGCGGTTTTCAGTCTATTAACTTCCTGTGTTAATTGCTGAGTGAGACTTTGAGAAGTTTTAATCAAATTTTCAGAATCTTGACTAACATTAATTAATTGCGTTTGTAGTTTTTCAATTCCTTGTACCTGCTGCATTGCTCGTTCAACAATATCCCGAATTATCGCTTTTCTTAAAAACCATAAAGTAGCAATTAAAACCACAGGAAATAAACTTAAAATCGTTAACCAAATATTAAGTAGGGTATTCGTGCGAGTAAAAGCACGCTCAAAGTCTGACTGTACTTGCTTTTGAAGGCGGTTTTCCTGTCGCAGTCTGGTTAATTCTTCCCGTTCCTGATTCGATAATACCTGAGCAGTAGCGGATAGTTGCAGTTTTCCACCCCAAAACCCTGTAGATAACAGTAATGGTGATAATAAAATGGCGATTTTTAAAGCTTTTTTTGAAAAAATGGGGTTTTTGCTGTTCATGGCACTTTCCCTATCTGTAAGGTTGTTTTTTGCGGTGGTATGTCTATGATAGATTATCAATTTAGGGTAACTGGTTTTCGGACTGGTTGTTTGATATTAGCAGATTAGGGTCAAACAAGGTATCTCTCAATCAGCTTGGTGTTTGATGAAAGTGTATAAAAGTATAGGAATTGTAATTATAGTTGATTAATAAATATTTGAGGTGTGATAATTTTTATATTCCCAAAAGGATCAATTTCCAAGTAACAAAAAATAAAAATAGGGCGTTGCTGAATCATGGGATGATTTCGCCCAATTTAGAACGAATTTTCAACGGTTTCAAACGCCAATTCATCCCGCATTTATGCAACGCGAAAAATAGTTGTATTTTTCAATTTTTGTGCGAAAATATATCATATTTGATATAATTAGGATATGGCACAAACTGATAAATCTCTAGTTTGGCTACACGGAGAAGTTAAAACTCCGCCATTTACTGAAGCAGCACGAATAGAGGCTGGTGTACTACTGAGAAAGTTACAGCAAGGTGAAAATCTGGGAATGCCTCATTCTCGACCAATGCCAACTATTGGATCACGGTGTCACGAGTTAAGGGTCAGAGATGTAGATAAGAATTGGAGAATCATTTACAGAATTGATGATGATGCGATATTAATTGTCGAAGTATTTAACAAAAGTTCAACAGAAACACCAGATAGTGTGATTGATACCTGTAAGAAAAGATTAAGTAAATATGACAGAGATTGAGAGGATAAAATTTTATGGATAACTCAAAAAGAGAACGTCTTGAAGCTAAAGGTTGGAAAATTGGAACAGTCGCAGAATTCCTGGAATTAACTCCAGAGGAAGCAGCGTTAGTAGAAATTAAATTAGCTCTAAGTCGCAGTTTGAAAGAACGAAGACAAAATTTAATGACTCAGGCTGATTTAGCAGCTAAACTTAATTCTAGCCAACCTAGAATTGCTAATGCAGAAAATGGAGATGCTTCTGTTTCGATTGAGTTATTGATACGTGCGATGTTAGCTACTGGTGCAACTCCCCAGGATATTGGTCAGGTAATTGCTAGTGTTACGAGGTGAAGTCGTTTTGGTTAGCTTTTTTCAAGCTAACCTTAAACGCTAGATTCTATTTAGGAACTACTATCACTTTGAGAATTGATCATTTTCATAGGTTGACTATATCCTCTCAGTGCGTCTAGTATGTTTCTAATTTGTTCAGGAGATGCAGATGGATTATCTATAGCTGCTCTTATTACCTGTTCATTATTCTCCATCTTTCTTCTTAAATTTATGTACAAAATGAAAATCCAAATAAGAGGAACTAGTAATACAACACCTATTACCATAAATATGGTACGCAAAAATACAGCTTGATCTCTTTCATTTGATACCTCTTTCACTAATTGTTTTTGCTCTTCATAATCTTTCTGAATCTGTTTTGCCGCACCTACTTCTTCTTTTTGAGAATAAATATCGTTGTTTTTCTGCTCGAAGCTTTGTTCCCGTTTTTCAAGTAGCTTTTCGCGTCTATCTAAATCTTGCTCTCTCTTGTTTAAATCCTGCTCTCTTTTGTTCAAAGATTTTATTGTCTCTGAGGCAGTACGTCCACCTTGCAAATCGCTTTTGAAAGTAGCATTTTCTTGAATTAATTGTTTATTTTCTTCTCGTAGTTTTACAACTTCTGCGTTTGATTCATTGTACATTTGTTGGAGGTTAGGTTTGCTATTTCCTTCCGAAGAACAGCTTACCAAAAATATTAGTATCATACTTAATGTAATGGCAGCAAAAAATCTTTTTACGATCCCTATGTTTTTCATATCCAATACTGAATTTAGTACAAGTAGTAACAATTGGATAAATTAGAATTTTCTATTTAGTTTGAGTAAATTTAGCTAACTATCCAATTAAATTAGAATACACTTAAACCATATTAGACAACAATACCTATATATAATCCATATCATCTCAATGTCAGATGATTGTAAATAGTTATAACTTTAATTATCTCATCTAAACCCACCAAGAACCTTTCCCCCAGAACCACCGTCTACAAAATGACATAGTAGACATATTGCATCAACCATGAAACGTCTCATCAGCATAACCCTATTAACCACCTTCCTCACACCCTACTCCGTCACCGCAACCCCACCCAGAAACCCAGATAAAACCGTCAACTGTGAAATTCTCGTTGTCGGTGGTGGACTTTCTGGAGTTGCGACAGCTTACGAAAGTTTACTTGCAGGAAACACCGTTTGTTTAACAGAAATTACCGACTGGTTAGGAGGACAAATTTCCTCTCAAGGTACATCTGCGTTAGATGAAAGACCAACTCAAAGAGAAAAACAATTCTATTCTCGTGGATATTTAGAATTACGAAACCGCATACAACAAAAATATGGTCAACTTAACCCCGGTGACTGTTGGGTAAGTGACTCCTGTTTTCTTCCCCGTGATGCTCATAATATCATTTACCAAATGTTGAAAGATGCAGAAAAACAGGGTCGAGGAAAATTACATTTATTCCCAAATACGGTAATTAAAGATTTACAAATTAGTGCAGATGGTAAAATTATCAATAGTGCGATCGCCATTCAACATCAACCAGCAAAAAACGCCCCACCTTTAAACACATTCACCCTTTCCCAAACCATAGAAGACACTTATAGTTATCAAAATTCCTCTCGTTTTAATAAAACCATTATTCATTTTCTACCCCAACAATCAAAGAAAAATAATAATCAATGGTACGTTATAGATGCAAGCGAAACTGGAGAAATTATTGCTTTAGCTGATGTACCTTATCGTTTAGGAATTGATCCACTTTCCTATCTTGAACCTTCATCTTCTAGCACTACAAATGATCCCTATTGTACCCAAGGTTTTACATATACTTTTGCAATGGAGGCAACTAAAGAACCACAACCCCAAATCATGCCCCCATCTTATCATCAATATGCCCCATATTTTAGTTATGAACTATCAAGATTAGCCAATTTTGATTTAGTTTTTACCTATCGTCGTATTTGGAGTCCCCAAAAAGGTAAACAAACTAGATTCGGTGGTATTAATTTTACAATTCCTACACCTGGGGATATATCTATGCAAAACTGGACTTGGGGTAATGACTACCGACCAGGAACAGCACAGGATAATTTAATTTATACTCGTCAACAATTACAAGCTACTGGTCAATTACAACCCGGTGGCTGGAAAGGAGGACTAAGAACCGAAACCCTCCGTAAAGGAGAGGAAAAAGCTCTGGCTTATTATTACTGGTTAGTCGCGGGAACTACTGATTCTCAACTCGGTGCAAATGTGAAAACACCCCAACCGAAAAACCGTTTATTAACTGGTATAAATTCACCAATGGGAACTGCATCTGGTTTATCAAAATATCCTTATATGCGTGAAGGAAGACGCATTATTGGCCGTCCCAGTTGGGGACAACCCCAAGGGTTTGGTATTTGGGAAGTTGATATTTCTCGCCATAATTATCATGATGAATATTACCGGAAAACTCTGCCCGCAGATATGTACCGTCAGTTAAAAGCCACACTAGCAGGTATAGAAGCAATATTAGTAATTAGGGGTATTAGGGGTGAAGTCAGTCCAAATAAGGCAAGAAAGCGTCGCCGTTCCACTATTTTCCCGGATGCTGTGGGTATCGGTCACTACGCTATAGACTTTCACCCCTGTATGTTGAACAGTCCACCAGAAGCACCTGGTAATATAGAACGTCCGGGGGAAAGACGGGGTGGAGGTAACGCTTATCCTTTTCAAATTGCCCTGAGAGCAATGATTACCCAAAAAATTGATAATTTATTAGTAGGGGGTAAAAGTATTGCTACCAGTCACATAGCTGCTGCTGCTTATCGGGTGCATTCTTTTGAATGGTCTGCTGGTGCTGCTGCGGGAACTGTAGCTAGTTTTGCATTGAAGGAAAATATAGCACCTTATCAGTTAGTTGATGATTTACCGAGATTAGAACCAAAATTACAGGTTTTAAAAGGTATTTTAGAGAAAAACGGTAATCCTACTGCTTTTCCTGATACTTCTATTTTCAATCAAAATTGGGAAAAATGGCGATAAGTGGGGTAATGGGGAGAAATTATTTGTATTTTCCCAGTCACCAGTCACAAGTCACCTATTCTGGTAAAAATTCCGAGTTGAGGGTTTGTTCGCAGGTGTAAGGACATATTTCTGGAAATACTTTTTCCCCAAGTTGAGTTTCCCGTATTGCTAATGCTAAACCGAGTTCATAAGCTGTGAGAAACATTTCCTCTAAATAGGGTTTTAGACTAGGACTATCTTCTAAAAGTAGTTTAATTTGAATACGTTGTTCTTTAATTGTACTCAACCAACTGTTAGTACGTTTTTCGGCTTGAAATTGCCATTTTAATAGATGTCCTAACAACACTGCTAGTCTATTTCTCAATTCTTGTCTTTCTTTTCTTCCCAAGGTTTCCAGTTCTTCAATGAGGTTCACAGTATCTAATGTATGCCATTGTTGAGTTTTGAGTAAATTAACTTGTTCTTGAGTCCAAGCATGAAAGTCTGTTGTATATAATTCAAAGGTGTTCATTTTTCACCTGTTATTAGTTTATATATTCTTTATTGTAGTCTTGCTTAACTGCTGTCAATTCTCAACCCAACCATAAAGTAAACTAGATATTTGAAGTGTTTTTTGGGAAAATGTAGTTTATTTATGGAGACAAGACTTGCAGCTGTTTATGGAATGGCCTCAGCACCAACTGTAACACCGGATCGGGTGAGTCAAGTTACTCGGAAAACCTATCCTAATTATAAGGTGATTGTCTTAAATGATGATTTCAATACTTTTCAGCACGTGGCTGAATGTTTAGTGAAGTATATTCCGGGAATGTCGAGCGATCGCGCTTGGGAACTAACTAACCAAGTACATTATGAAGGACAAGCCATAGTTTGGGTAGGTCCCCAAGAACCAGCAGAACTATATCATCAACAGTTGCGCCGCGCTGGGTTAACAATGGCACCTCTGGAAGCTGCGTAAACCATCATGAGTAAACCCACTGATGGTAGACTTGTTTGGAATCATTCTACCCACCTTCCCGGACTCATTCCTATTTTAGAACGGTTGTGTCAACAGCATGGGGTCACTACTGTCACACCTGCTGTAATTGGTAGAGTTAAAGGTCATGCGCCACAAATGAAATTGCGCGTGTCTGTACCCATTCGTGGGGGTTATAAAGTTATTGCACGCCAGGGTAAAACAGTGCAAGAGGTTTTTGTTCTCACTCAGTTATCACAGGATCAATTGGAAAATGCGATCGCTGTGGCTATGAAAATTTCATGAAGATCACAAATAATCAGGAGAGGAGTTTAAAAAGCTCCTCTTTTGATGTTTGACTATTCTTCAACTTCATGTACCGCAAATTTATGTAATGGCAAACTTAAAATACAAGAAAATGTTAAAAAATATGACAAAGCTGTAGTAATTTTTAGAGTCATGGTTAAACCTTCCCAATGGGGTAAAACCATTTTCTCAATGCCAAAAGCAAGACAGTAAACTAACCAATAACTAAAACTCATTCTCAACAGCGTTTCTTCTGTTACTTGTGCTTCACTGGTTTCTTGTTTACTATCCCACAGCAACAACAAACCAACCATACAAGCTACCGCAGAAACAGCAACTACAAACTCATGACAAAAGAAGTTTACTAAACACATTTGCCTTTATTCCTGTCTGAATGATGTCCATATCGTCATTAGTCTAAAGGCATATTCCTTGAGGTTACACAAAATAGTTACAAACTGAAATAATGTAAATGATTGCAACAAAAAACTCTCGACTTGTTAAGATACTTAACAAAATCTTTTGGTGATGATAGCAGGTGACAGGTGACAGTTTTAGACAGTGGGTAATACCGTTTATTTATGAGGCTGCGCTAAATTTTCTGACCTCTTTCTTTGTGTTCTTTGTGTTCTTTGCGGTTCGTTAGATAATTTAGCGCATCTTCATACAGAATTGGTATAAGTTTTAATTTTTATCTCAAGTGCCAGGTTTTTTAGTTCTTACCCTCAAAACTCTTGCATTTTTTGAAAGTCAAAATAGCTCAAATTCTTTAACTGTTAATGTTTTCCCATTTATTCAGCATCCCCTCATGAGATTTTTTGGGCTTAACCGAAAAAACCTCAACATTCTTGTTCACAAGCACCAATACTTACCCAGGAACTAGAACCATCTTGCCAATGTTCTTTTTTCCAAATTGGTGCATTGTGTTTAAGAGTATCAATAGCATACTGACAAGCTGCAAACGCCTCACTGCGATGGGGACATCCCACGGCTACTAAAACACTAATTTCCCCAATTTTTAACCGCCCGATCCGATGATATATGACTACTCGATTCACATCCGGCCATTGACTGCGAATATCAGTGGCAATTTGATAAAATATCTGTAAAGCCATCGGTTCATAAGCTTGATACTCTAAAGCTACCACAGCTTTACCATCTGTTTGATTACGAACCATCCCACTCATTACTACTACTGCACCATTAGCTGGATCATCGGCTTTGGTATATATTTCCTCAAGAAATAACGGAGCCAAGGTAATGCCAAAACTATCTTCAGCTTTGGGTTTGGTCAGGAGACATGGAGTTTTCATAACTAATTTTTATGCAATTTTACGTAAGTAGTTGTTAAAAATTGTCGTTATTATAAAGCGATCAGCTGCCTACTGGCAATGGAGAACGGATTTTCAATGACTAAAAAAATACCAGGACAAAGTGAGCAAGTGCATCACTGGGAAACACAAATTAGGATGGTATTAGAAGCAACTGGCATCAGCATCTGGACTTTCGATATCCCAACCAATAAAATTACCATATCGGATAATCTGGAAAGTGTTTTTGGTTTAGATAAAGATCATTATCATCACACATATCAAACTATTTTAAACTGCATTCATAGCCAAGATCGAGAATTGGTGAACCGCACTTATCAAAAAGTTATTGAAGACGGAGAAGCATTTGAAATTGAATTTCGTGTAGTTTTGGCTGATGGTAGTATTCGCTGGTTAGCTAGTAAAGGTGCAGTGAGAAAAGACTTATCAGGAGTACCCTTACAAATATGTGGGGTATCTATGGATATTACTAAGCGTAAACAAATTGAGCATCAAAGAATAAAAGAAGCAATCAAAAAAAGTGAAGAAAGATTTAAAATAGTTGCACTGGCTACTAATGATGTGTTAAGGGATTGGGATTTACTCACCAATCAAGTATGGTGGAATCAATCAGTACAGTCACTTTTTGGTTATACATCCGAAGAATTGTATTTAGATGTAAATTGGTGGCGTGAAAGAATACATCCAGATGATAGACAACGAATTAATTCTGATTTACGTGCTGTAATTGATAGTAATAAACAATTTTGGTCGAATGAATACCGCTTTTTGCGTAGAGATGGTACTTATGCCTATATTTTTGACCGTGGTTATATTGTTCAAGACCACACAAATAAACCAGTGCGGATGATTGGGTTCATGATGGATATGACTGATCGCAAACGAGCCGAAGCAGAATTACAAAGACAAAACTTGCGATCGCAATTATTCGCCAATATCACCCTGAAAATTCGGCAATCTTTACAAATAGAGGATATCCTCCAAACCAGCGTTACCGAAGTACAAAAGCTACTCCAAGCAGATCGAGTATTAATTTTACAACTGAATGGGAATGGTTCTTTCCTCGCAGTCAAAGAAGCTGTAGTTCCCGGTTTACCTGTTGTTCTCGGACAGAAAATTAATGATCCTTGTTTCAGTGAAAATTATATCCAACAATACAGTCAGGGGCGCATTAGTGCTATTAGCGACATCGAGAAAGCAGAGATTCAACCCTGTCATGTAGAATTTCTGCAACAATTTGCAGTTAAAGCTAACCTTGTCGTTCCTATTTTTCGCCAAAATCAATTTTGGGGTTTGCTAGTTGCCCATCAATGTTTACATACCCGTCAATGGACTAACTGGGAAATTGGACTCTTGCGACAACTTGCAGATCAAATTGGTATAGCTTTAGCACAAAGTTTGATTTTAGAACAAGAAACCAAGCAACGACAAGAACTAGCTCGTTCTAACGAAGAACTGCAACAATTTGCTTTTATTGCTTCTCACGATTTACAAGAACCACTGCGGAAAATTAAAACATTTGCTGAAAGATTACAAGTCACTTGTGGAGAATTTTTAACTGAACAGGGAAGGGATTATTTACAACGAATGCAAAATGCAGCCTTGAGAATGGAAACATTAATTGAAGGCTTATTGACACTTTCACGAGTCACAACTAGAGCGCAGCCTTATGTAGCAGTAAATTTAACACAAATTGCCCAAGAAGTATTATCTGATTTAGAAGTAAGTATCCAGCAAACTAGAGGACAAATTGAAATAGGGGAATTACCTATTATTCAAGGTGATCCTTTACAAATGCGTCAATTACTGCAAAATCTCATTGGTAATGCCCTCAAGTTTCATCGTCCAAATCAACCACCCGTGATCAAAATATATGGTCAATTTTTCAACAATGATCTTGATGATTTATCCGTTGGTAACACCTATTATCAAATTATTGTTGAAGATAATGGTATTGGTTTTCCAGAAAAATATCTTGACCGCATTTTCAATGTTTTTCAAAGGTTGCATAGTCGCAGTGAATACGAAGGTACGGGCATCGGTTTAGCTATCTGTCGCAAAATTACTGAACGCCATCACGGTACTATTACAGCAAAAAGTCAACCAGGACAAGGAGCAAAATTTATTATTACCTTACCAATTAATTCTCATCTCTAATTTTTCCTCCCAGAGATGGATTACTACTACACCCCAAAATGATGTTAATTGTACAAATGTGGGCAGCATTCAACCCAGGGCAGTCAGTCCTCAGCAAGCGGCTGAAAAATACAACTGAATGCTTAGGAATAATTGAATAATTAATTAATACTTGTAATGAGTAAAAAGGAGACATTAGGAGTGAAAGATCGGCAACCAAAAGTCACCATTTTAATGGCTGATGACGACGATGATGATAGCTTATTAGTTCATGATGCTTTGCTAGAAAGCCGATTGCCTATCAAACTACATATCGTCAGGGATGGTGAAGAATTGATGGATTATTTATCTCATCGTGGCTTGTATACTGATGTGAATAAAGCACCGCGACCAGGTTTAATTTTCCTGGATTTAAATATGCCCAAAAAACATGGATTAGAGGTACTAAAAGAACTTAAAAATCACCCCCAACACCGGATCATTCCCGTTATAGTCATGACAAGTTCTAACACAGAAGAAGATATATATAATACATACAATTTAGGAGCAAATTCCTTTATTCAAAAACCTGGAAATTTCACATCCTTAGTTGAGGTGATGAAAACTATAGGAAAATACTGGTTTGAAATTGTAGAACTGCCCCTATAAGCAGTAAGAGGCGATCATGAATGACAGACTCATTAAAGTTTTGTTAATTGATGATGATGAAGATGATTATATTCTAACTCGTGATTGGTTTCGGGAATTTCAAGTAACTGGTTGTGAGTTAGAATGGGTGGAAAGTTATCAATTAGCTAGGGAAGCGATCGCTCGACACCAACATGATATCTATTTAGTAGATTATTGTTTAGGGGCGGATAATGGTTTAGACTTGTTGAGTGAAGCTATTAATAATGGTTGTAATTGTCCTTTTATTTTACTTACAGGTCAAGGAGATCGAGAAATAGATTTGGAAGCTATGAAAACCGGAGCAGCCGATTATTTAGAAAAAAGTCAATTAACTGCACCTTTATTAGAACGTTCAATCCGCTACGCCCTTGAACGCAAACAAACAGAACACAAAATTCGCCAACAAGCAGCTTTACTTGATGTCGCTACAGACGCTATCTTTGTAGGTGATTTAGATGACAAAATTTTATTTTGGAACAAAGCCGCTGAACATCTATATGGTTGGAGTCAAGAAGAAGCCCTGACAAAAAAAATCCAGCATCTTTGTCCAGAAAAAATTTTTTCTCAAATTTCAGAAGCATTAAAAATACTCCTTAAACATGGTTCTTGGGAAGGAGAACTGGAGCAAATTAGCAAATGTGGTAAAACAATAATCGTTGCTAGTCGTTGGACTTTAGTACCCGCATTTGGAAACAAGCCCCAATCTATTTTAGTTGTTAACACTGATATTACCCAAAAAAAGCAATTAGAACAGCAATTTCTCCGCACCCAAAGACTAGAAAGTATAGGCACTTTAGCTAGTGGTATTGCCCATGATTTAAATAATGTCCTCGCACCTATTTTAATGACAGCGCAAATTTTGGAAACTCAAGTGAAGGACGAACGCGCTCGACGACTAATACCTATATTAATTAGCAATGCTAAACGCGGTGCAAATTTAGTTAAACAAGTATTATCTTTTGCTAAGGGAATGGATGGCGATCGCACTCTTTTACAACTCAAACATTTACTCATTGAAATTCAGCAAATTATTCAAGAAACATTTCCTAAAAACATGGAAGTTATCACCCAAATTCCCCAAAATCTTTGGACTGTATCTGGTGATGCTACTCAATTACATCAAGTGTTAATGAATTTATGTGTTAATGCCCGTGATGCTATGCCCAACGGTGGTACATTAACAATCACTGCCGAAAATCTTTTAGTTGATGAAAATTACGCCCAAATCCACATTGATGCTCAAGCTAAACCTTATGTTGTTATTACTGTGACTGATACAGGAATTGGTATTAAATCTACGATGATAGACCGGATATTTGAACCATTTTTTACTACCAAAGAATTTGGACAAGGTACTGGTTTAGGTCTTTCTACAGTATTGGGAATTGTCAAAAGTCATGGTGGTTTTATCAATGTTTATAGTGAAGAAAAAAAAGGCAGTCAATTTAAAATCTATTTACCAGCACAAGATACAACCGAAATTATAGAAGAAACTGAAATATCTTTACCGCAAGGTAATGGAGAAATGATCTTAGTTGTCGATGATGAATCTGCTATTTGTGAAATTACAAAAACATCACTTGAAAGCTATAATTATCAAGTAATTACTGCCCGTGATGGTATTGAAGCTATTGCCTTATATGTAGAACATCGTGATCAAATAGCCTTAGTTTTAACTGATATATTCATGCCATCAATGGATGGACTCACCAGCATCCGTACCCTGAAAAAAATTAATCCCAATATCAAAATTATTGCTGTTAGCGGACTAGCTCCCAGCGATAAAGTTAACGCAGTTTATGATATGGGTGTAAAAGCTTTTTTGTGCAAACCTTTTACAGCAACTCAATTATTACAAACTATTAGCGCAGTTAACAGTTAATAGCTAATAGGTAATAGCTAATATTTATCTTTCTCCTGACTCCTCACTCCTGACTCCTTGAACTCCTATTTCAATTACCAATTAACTCCACTGCATCCCTTCCATCCTCATCTTGTAAATAAACTTTCACAATTTCTTCCTTAGCAGTAGGCAATTTTTTACCCACAAAATCAGGATGAATAGGTAATTCCCGATGACCCCTATCTACTAATACAGCCAAACGAATCACCTCTGGTCTACCATACTCATTAACCGCATTTAAAGCCGCACGAATTGTCCTACCTTTGAAAATGACATCATCTACCAAAACAACAGTTTTCCCCGTCAAGTCAAAAGGTATCTCGGTTTTCGCTGGAGTTCTTAAACCAATTTTATCTAAATCATCACGATAGAATGTAATATCTAATGCTCCCACATCCACACTGATACCTTCAAGAGTTTCTATTTGACGTGCCAATAAATTGGCTAACGGCACACCTCTAGTATGAATACCCAAAAGTACCAATTGTGACAAATCTCGCGTCCGTTCCACCATTTGAGACGCGAGACGGGTTAAAGTACGACGCAGTTCTTCAGATGAGAGAATTTCAACTACTTTGGTAGACATGGTGATTGGTGATTGGTGATTGGTGATTGGTGATTGGTGATTGGTGATTGGGAAGAAATAAATTCTAAATTTTAAATTCAATATACCTATTCCCTATTCCCTATTCCCTATTCCCTATTCATAAAATTAAAAATATTCCTACCCCCAACCACAGTAAAAACGAATATCGAGTTAATTGTAAAGCTTGGGAAATCGAAGTTGGGGTAATGGGATAAATAGCATCTCCCAAGAGTGGTTTATGTTTAGCTACTCCACGATACCAGTTTATACCTCCCATCTGCACACCTAAAATAGCAGCATAAGCGCACTCGCTCCAACCAGAATTAGGACTTGGATCTTGAATAGCATCCCGACGACAAATACGCCAAACATATAAAGGTTTAATTGATAAAAATCCCAAAGTCATCACTGTTAACCGACAAGGAAACCAAGTTAAACAGTCTTCTAACTTAGCACTGAACCAACCAATATAAGTATAAGGTGCTTCTCGATAACCTACCATTGAATCTAAGGTACTACTGGCTTTATATGCTAGTGCTAAAGGAACAGGTCCAACCAATGGTATTAATCCACCCACAATTGCATAAAACAAAGGAGCCATGACCCCATCAGTAGCATTTTCTGTCACCGTTTCCAGAACTGCTCGTAAAACCTCTGTTTCTGAGAGATTTTCCGTATCCCGACCTACATAATTACTTAAAATCTGTCGTGCTGATTCTAAGTTACCTTTTGTTAAAGGTTGGATAACATCTAAAGCAGCTTTCCGCAAACTATGAAGAGCAAAACAACTAGCTAAAAAAATGCTCTCCACCACAATTCCTAAAAATGGATGTAACCATCTAGCAATTTGAACTATTAACCAACCAGATAAACCGCTGCCAATAATGAGGATAATAGCAAGTACAATTCCAGCTAGACGTTGTATTTGAGAACTTTGACAGTGTTGCAGAAAAAATTTACTTAAACCAGAAATTAACCAACCCATCACTCGCACGGGATGAGGCCAACCCCAAGGATCACCAATTAGGTAATCTAACAAAGCCGCAATAATTAATAAGTAGTCGTGCAAAATAAATTTCATAGTTAGGAGAGGGAACAGGGAACAGGGAACCTTGTGCTGAGCGTAGCCGAAGCAAGGGAACAGGGAACAGGTAAGGTTTACAGAGATTTTTTCTTCAATAACTATGTGCAATTAATTTTGCCTGGGTACTTATATAGATGTTATTAGTCATTAGTCATTAGTTATTAGTCATTAGTTATTAGTTATTAGTTATTAGTCATTAGTCATTGGTTATTAGTCATTGGGTTATTAATCTTCCCCAGTCCCCAATCACCAATCACCAATCACCAGTCCCCAGTCCCCAGTCCCCAGTCACCAGTCCCCAGTCCCCAGCGATGCACTGAGCTTGTCGAAGTGTCCCCAGTCCCCAGTCCCCAGTCACCAATCACCAGTCAACTGACTAAACTACAAAACTTGCTTCTTCCCCTAGAGATGCTTGCCAACTTCGCGCATCATAATAAAGGTCTGCCAGAGTAATACTATACAAAGCTTCTTTTAACTTTTGGTTCAGTCTTTGCCACAGAGTAAAAGTTACCCAATCTTCCGCTTGAGCAGGTGGTGGACTGTTCAGAGGTATGTGAGTCATATTTTCCCCAGCAGCCTCTAAAATTTGTCCTATGGAAATTTGTGCAGGTTCTCTTGCTAATTGATAGCCACCAACACTGCCACGAATTGAGTTGACTAACCCAGCGCGACGCATTTCTATTAGCAGCTTTTCCAAATAGGGAGCCGGAATATCTTGACGTTTAGCGATCGCTCTGACAGATACAGGTCCATATTTCGGCTGTAAACTTAAATCCAGCAATGCCTTAACGCTATAGTGTCCTCTCGTGGTTAGTTTCATTTGTTAGGGAATAGGTGACTGGGGACTGGTGACTGGGGACACTTCGACAAGATCAGTGCATCGCTGGTGACTGGGGACTGGGGACTGGTGACTGGTGACTGGGGACACTTCGACAAGCTCAGTGCATCGCTGGGGACTGGTGACTAGGGACACTTCGACAAGCTCAGTGCATCGCTGGGGACTGGTGACTGGTGACTGGGGATACAATGAAAGGATTTTGGATGCAAGGATTTTGGATTGTTCTTGTCAACTCCAATCTAAAATCTAAAATCTAAAATCTAAAATTATTCTGACTCCTGACTCCTTGAACTCCTGACTCCTTGAACTCCTGACTAATAACTAATGACTAAAGACTTTAGAATCATCTTCCTTTAGCAAACCACTTTTTTACGTTACTTTAAAAAACTTAAACAAATACAGTTTACCAGTAATTCACAAACTATATATATCTCTCTTTGAGCATGATCAGAATTTTATTTTAGAAAATATCTTGACAAGATTGATAATTGTGCAACAATTTCTGATAAGAGTGTAATATACTTGGCTATGCTGAGATAAAAAAATAAAGGACTCTGTTCCTGTTAGCTCAGTATCAGTTAAAATAAAATCGATTCAACCACTTCAATCATTTAATTCCGACCAAAGTTGATGCCTAAACAGAAAAAAAATGAACCCCTTGTTGGTGAAGAACTGCTCCAAAAAGTTAAGGAGCTAGAGAACGAAAGCAAGGAAGAGAAAGCTAAACAGTGTGGCTACTATACTGTTACCAAAAATGGTATAGAGCGCGTGAATATGATGAAATTCTTGAATGCCTTAATTGATGCCGAGGGCATTGAGTTGGACAGTACACCAGGTGCTAATGGCCGTGGTGGACGCAGTGCCAGCTATAGAATTAGCGTGCAGTCTAACAACAATTTACTCATAGGTTCAGCTTATACAAAACAGATGAATCTTAAACCTGGAGATGAATTTATCATTACTTTAGGCAAGAAGCATATTCGACTACGCCAAGTAGATCCAGAAGACAGAGAAGATGGTGAAGTAGAAGAAGCTACAGCTTAATCAAAATTTAGTTGTAGAGGTTTTCAGCTAGAACATCAGTTGTCAGCTGTAGGGGTTTAGCAATGCTAAACCCAGACTTGCAGTTATTGATTTTTGTGTACTAACCAATCGGTTATCAGTTGTCAGCAGTTAAAAACCTCTTCCCCAATCACCAATCACCAATCACCAATCACCAATCACTAATCACCAAAGACTAATGACCAATAACTATATCGGTTGTTGGCAACATTGGTAAATAGTGCTGTAAAGCTTTGCGCGTAGCTGCTAAATTGCAAGTTAAAGCGATTTGCTCTTTCTCGAGTAAACCTAAAATGCAGTCGGGGTTGTTTCTTGCTACCACTGGTAGCTGATGCAAACCTCGCAGCGCCATACGATCTAAAGCTTCAGATAAAGGTTCATCTTGCCAAGCATAGAGAATATCAGTCGTACAAACATCTATGAGTGTTTGACTAGAAAAATTAGGCTGTATTTCACCAGGAGAATGTTGGTAATTCTCCCAAAGAGAAAGAGTGCGGTTAATATCGTCCAGAGAAATAATACCGACTAATTGTTCATTGGCATCAATGACTAAAGCACTGGGTGAGCGATCGCGGATCATTTCCATAGCAGCTTCTAAAACCCCAAGATTTGCCGGCATTTTTTTAGGATAAGAGTGCATAGCATCTGCCACAGAAATTTGCTGTACAATTTCCACTTGCTCATCTTTCAATTCCGAAAGACCAATCTGTTGTAGATTGGAATTAGAATTAACAGTTGGTTTAATTCTTTCTACTAACCAGACACTTAAACCCACCGCAGCCATCAAAGGTAAAACAATTCGGTAGTCACGAGTTAATTCAAACAACATTAAAATAGCTGTTAAAGGCGCTCTCACACTACCCGCCAAAACAGCAGCCATACCCACCATTGCATAAGCTGGAGGAGCAGCCATATATTCAGCAACTCCGGGAACTATCAAAGCCAAAACTTTAGCATAGGCAGATCCAAAGGATGCACCTAAAAACATGGCAGGCGCAAACAAACCACCTACAAAACCACTAGCAGAACTAACAGCCGTCATCAGCAGTTTCAACCCTATAAGTACAAGTAACAAATTCAAGGAAAACTCTTGATCTTGCAACATTGCTTGCACAGTTCCATAACCAATACCTAAAATTTGTGGGTATTGCAAAGCAACTAAACCAACTATTACACCACCAATAATTGGTTGAATAGGTTGAGGAATCTTGCCCAAAAATTGAAACCCTTGAAAGCGTCCGCTAAAAAAAGCTTTACCTAAACTAATAGATTGTGTATAAGTCAAAGCTACCAAACTTGCACCCAAACCTAAACCCAGATAAAGCGGTAATTCTAAAGGACTGCGAACTTGATAAGCAGGTAAAGCAAAAGCAGGTTGAGAACCCAAACCAATTTGAGCAATTAAAGCTGCTACTACCGCTGCAAGTAAGACCACACTAACGGCAGAAGTAGCAAAAGAGGTAGCCCCCATAACCACCTCTAAAGCAAAAAATACCCCAGCAATGGGAGCATTAAATCCAGCTGCTAAACCAGCAGCAGCACCAGCACCCAACAGTAACCGCTGCCTCTCTTGAGAAACTTGCAGTACATCTGATAACAACACCCCAAAATTAGTACCTATTTCCACACTAGGACCCTCAGGACCCAAAGATGCACCACTACCTAAAGAAACAGCAGCAGCTATCATCTTAGTAACAGGTCGTAATTGTTGCTTAACTTCTCTACCCTGAGATAAAGCAATTAAAGATGAAAGTCCAGGTCCAAAATCTTCAGTACGCCAACGCATTAAGCCTACAATTAATCCGCCCAGGGTAGGAACACAAGCTAAAGTCCAACCACCCCAGACTCCTATCTGTCCCAAAAAATTTTCCAGCATCAAGTGATGAATCAACTGGATGAGATAATGAAAAGTGACCACACCCATACCCGTACCACCACCAATGAGCATGGCTAAAAACAGCACCACTGTTTCCGGGGATGGCTGAAGACGATTGATCAGATGAGTTAAACGAGCAGAAGATGTGGGAAAGGCAACTGGCTGAGTTACTTTCCTCAGTTGTGTAGGAGGCAAGAGAGTCATGGAAAAACGGGGTAAATGTAAGAAAAAATTTATTTTTTTTATTGGTTAATTATTATTGTGAGCCATGACTAAGCAACCAGACAAGTATGGTTGATATCCTTCATTTACACAGTTTTCATCAACTCAGACAAGCAGTTAAAATTTTTATGATCAGAATAGTTGAAATAGGAGAGAATTATTAGTTAATACAAGTTGTTAGTTATCACAGTGAGTAGTTGTGATGGGGAGATAGATTGAGTATTCACTATCAGCTATCAGATGGAACAGAGAACAGGTAATATTTTTCGTTTTCCTGCCTCTTACCTCCTACTTCCTGCCCCTACTACCTCCTGAGATCAGAACTTGATTTCAGCCATACTTCTTAGTGAATATAGCTATTGTTATAGAAATATCACTCTAAATTAGGCCGCTCTAAGGTGCATCAATGCCCGAATTGTGGAGCGCAAACACCGAGAGATGCTAACGGCGCACGTAATATTATGTTGCGTGCTTTGAGGGATTCCTCCTTTACCGTCAGTAATGATGGTATTGCTATCGTTACAGTTCGAGCTTTGTCAATCAATGCTCAGAAATGTTCAGCGTAAATGAATCAGTAAATGGACTAGGCGGAAGCTCTAGATGAATATACACACCTTTGATAATAATTATGTTACTTGTCCGATTTGCCAAAGAAATAACAGGACTAAGCCTGTTAAAACTTATATCGGATTATTTACTTGTCCTTATTGTCAGGAAAAACTCGTAGTTTGTAAAAGTGGTCACTACGTCCGTGATCCGTTTACTTGGAAAAAAATTCTTATCTCCTCGGCGTTGCGTCGTCAAAGCCGACCTTTAGCCAGGATGATCAGAGATTTGCCGCTTTTAAAACGTTCTTTGTTAGCGTTAGCTATGGGAGGTGCAATTTTATTCACTACAATTGCTATCACACAGGACAGCACAAAGTATAAACAGGAACTGCTTCCAGGAAGTGAGAAAGTGACAGGTGACAGGTGATGGGTGATTGGTGATGGGTGATTGGTGATTGGGTTATTAACTTCCCCCTGCCCCCTGCCTCCTGCCTCCTGCCGGGATGATTTACTGAGTGTCTTTTGTAATCAATTGCCAACCGGCGGATTTTCCCACTACTTGAAGAGATGGGAATTGGAGATTTTCTAAAGCAGAAGCATTCACAAGCAAATAGGGATGCACATCATACTGCCAATGATATTGCAGATCGCCGGGGGAAGCAGGAATAATGGTGCGATCGCTATAAAAATTCAAGGATGAACGAGGGTAAGGAAAAGATGTGTAGATTTTCTGAACTGCTGGATTGGCACGTGCTATCATTGCTGCCACAGGCTTGACTGGATAAGCTTCTCCTAGTTCCCACATCCAGTAGTCAGATTTGATCAACAACAACAAACAAATATAACTTCCCCAAATTAAAATTTGCCAAAATTGCCGATCGCCTCGTTCTGCCAAAATTGCTGCTAAGGTCATAGTCAAAGCTACGGCGGCCAAAATCATCTGCAAGTCTGTTGTACCTGCACTGCCCCAACTTAGATAAATACTAGCCGCAGACGCTACCAAAGCCAAGACTGCAAAACTGGTTATCCAAGCACGGGGATAGGATGAGAATAAACGCCAATTCTCACTCTGAGTTAAAAAGAAACCACAGGCTAAAGCAAAGCTGGGATAAATTGGTAAAATATACCAAGGCTGTTTGACGCTAACCAGAGAAATAAGTAGTAAATACACACTAATCCAAACTAGGATGAGTTTAGCCCAGCTAAAATTGCGATTTTCCCAGGTAAAGCCCACAGTTTGCGGTAAAAATACCAGCCAAGGCCATGTCCATTTGAGAATTTCTAGGAAATAATACCAAGAAGCTTCAGGCTGACCATTAGCAGCAGCAATCTGATTCCAGGTTTGATCGTCTAAATCAATTTGAGAGAAAGGATAACCATAGCGCAGTAGTTGGGCAACATACCAACCCAATACTGGTAAAATACCGATGAAGATTCCTGTCCACAGGTAGTAACTGGTGAGTAATCTTGGTGTATCCCAAAAGAGAAAAACTACAACAATAGCACCTAAAAATATGCCCACTATGCCTTTAGTTAGGCAAATCAGCCCAAAACTGATACCGACACCAAGACAATAACGCAAGTCTCGGCGCGATCGCAACACACAGAAAATCATCACCATTAACAAACTTACCACTACGCCATCTAGCGTTGCTAATCTGCCATGACGCACTACTGGCAACATCGTCAGATAAATCAAGGCGCTATAAACCGCAGCCCAACGGAGGCGAAATATTTCTCTACCAATACAATACAGCAAAGGCACAGAAATGGCTGTCAGCATAGCTCCAGGTAGGCGAGTTGTCCACTCATTCACACCGCCCAGGGAGTAAGCCCAAGCAATTAGCCAGTGCATGAGGGGAGGCTTGTTATAGTATGGTTCACCTCCCAAGGTAGGGTAAAGCCAGTGCATAGAACCTGCTTTGGCACGCAAAATTTCTTTAGCAACTTGTGCCACAGTGCCTTCATCCCAATCTCTGAGCGGCAGTCCGCCAAGATTGATGCTAAACAGCAATATTGCCACCAACAGCAATCCTATTAACCATAGTCCATCCATCCATCTGCCAGAGGTGCGATGCTGTTTTTCTAGATGAGTCCCAATATAGCGTCCTTCTTGCATATTCTATGCTAATCATTTTACTCACTGGTTTGATTCCATAGAGACCAGAGCGAATCTCCAATTTTGCCATACCTTCACAAACTATTTTCACAAGCAATGGCTAGATCCCAAATTACCTCAGTTTTCTCTGAAAAATAATAATTTTTTGCATAAAAATTTTTTAGTTATTTTTTCAACAATTTAACAAGATTTTTGCCAATTAAATGATATAAAGAATACAAGGTTAAATTGGTCAATTACGCTGAAGGAGTTTGGGAAATGCGCCTACCTGTCATTTTAGATATCGCCCTGGGTTTAATTTTTATTTACCTGATTTTAAGCTTGTTAGCTTCCGAAATTCAAGAATTGATTGCTACAATCCTGCAATGGCGTGCTGTACATTTAAAAAAATCAATCGAAATTTTCTTGGCTGGAGATGTTAAAAATTCAGAAGCCAAGGATATAATTGATATGGTCAACAAAATTTATAGCAATCCTTTAATTAAAAGTATTAACCAAGAAGCTAAAGGCATTTTATCCCAGTTACCAAGAAAATTCACTTGGTTTATGGGTGATATAACTAGTAAGATCGGAAGAACAATAAATAAATCACAGGTAAATCATAAGACTTTTAATCAAGATAAAAGTGCGCCTTCTTATATTCAGAGTGATACTTTCGCTACCAGTCTTTTAGAAGAATTACAACTGCCACAAATCATCCATAGTCTAACAGAAGTAAGACTAGAAAAATTTAAAAACCAAAGGTTACAAGAATTACAAACAATTTTAACTCGCTCACTCAGACAAATCCAAGAAACAGAATTACCAAAGTATATTGCCCAGGATATTAAAGATGATTTAGCAACTCTCACTTCAGAATATACAGAAATTGTTGAAGATTTTAAAAAGTACAAGTTTGATATAGATACAAGCGTTAGTCAAATGCAGGATAGCTTGGATAAATACATCAATAACTTTCATGCGAATATAGAAAATGAAAATCCCATACTAATAGAAACTTGGAAACGACTGCAAGCTTTACAGAAACACATTTTTCCCAGTGTTGAAGAAGCAATTATCATCGGTGGTTTAAAACCTAACATGAACGAAATTGTCCAATTACTAGATACAAGTAATACTGTTGTTGAGGAAATTCAAATCACTCTAAAAGATAAAAATAGTCAAAGCCATAAAACCATTAAAGAATTAATAGATACCTTACCAGATGGCATGAAGAGAAATATTGCTAACATAGCCAAGCGAGCGCAATACAAGGCTAAAAGTACAGAGGAAGGTATTGAAATATTACGGAGAGAAATTGAGAATTCTTTTGATAGTTCTATGCAAAGAGCAGGTGGTGTTTACAAACGAAATGCTAAAGGAGTCGCTATTTTAATTGGTATTCTCCTCGCTTTTGGTGCTAATGCTGATACATTTCATATCATTGATCGCTTATCAAAAGATACAGTTTTGCGAGAAGCAATTGTTTATAAAGCTGTGCAAACTATAGATCAACAATCTGATCCTGCCAACCTCAAAAATATTGACACTAAGGAGATTTTAGAGGAAATTAGTTTACCAATAGGTTGGACAAATGAAAACTTAGAAGATCAAATTGGTTGGAATCCAACGAAGATCAATGGCGTACCTATAATCAGTTTATTAACCATGTTATCTGGTTGGATAGTCAGTGGTGTAGCTATTGCAATGGGAGCGCCCTTTTGGTTTGATTTACTGAGTAAAGTTATGAATGTTCGCAATGCTGGTGGTAAATCAACAAAATCAGCTAGAAATCGAGATGCAGATTAATTGATATCATTGCGGCGCTGCCCGCCTGGTTTTAGGTGCTATGATCCTCAAAAAGCTTGCACTTTGTGAGCCATACTCCTAGCCCCTCACAGATAACTTTTTGAGCAAACCCTACTTAGGGTTTGTTGAATAAACCTAAAACCTTGATATATCAAAGGTTAGAGGCTGATAAACACAGAAATTAGTGCAAGGGTTTTGAAGGGTATACCGGAAAAAGTGTGCATTTTTTGGGATTTCAAGAGATGGCAAAGAAATTTTCCAATCTCCTCCTGACTCCTGACTCCTGACTCCTGACTCCTATGCCCTCACGGAAAGACTT
>NZ_JACJUZ010000169.1:0-1343 GCF_014299995.1 Sphaerospermopsis sp. LEGE 00249
AACATATGAAGCAGAGTTAGTTGAAGATATGCTATCTCTTATGTCTTCTTTTTCGGCTCGAATTTATGGTAAGCGTTCGGCCGAGCGGAGGAAGAAGAAATGATATTAGTTGAGAGACACATGATTAAGCAATCTCACCGACATTGGAAAGAGATTGATAAATTGTGCTTCCTCTCAAAGAACTTATACAATGCAGCTAACTATATATGTCGTCAACACTTCTTTGCTACTGGTAAAAAGTATAGTCTAACTGACCTTTATCATTTGACTAAAGATTGTGTAGACTATCGTGCTTTACCTACTAAAGTTAGCAAGCAGATTATTAAACGACTAGTTTCTACTTGGACTGCTTACTTTGAAGCACACAAAGAGTGGAAGAAGAATCCTTCCAAGTTCTTAGGTGAACCTAGAATACCAGGTTACAAAGACAAAACCAAAGGACGTAACGTAGTTATCTACTATCATGAGTCGGTTTATAAGGCTGAACTCAAGAAAGGTATTTGTCACTTGTCAATGAGTGATATTAAGATTCCGACTAAGGTAGATATTGTTATAGAAGTACGTTTAGTACCTCGTCCCACTTGTTATGTAGTGGAAATAGTTTATGAAAAGCAGGAGGAAGAACAATCAACCAGTGGATATATAGCTGGTATTGACCTTGGTTTAACAAACTTAGTAGCGTTAACTTCAAATCAACCAGGATTTGCACCTTTGTTGATTAATGGACGACCACTGAAGTCAGTCAACCAATTCTACAATAAGAATAAAGCTAAGTTACAAACTCAGTTAGGTGAAAAACGTAAGTCAAGTAAGCGTATCCAATCAATGACTGCTTACAGAAACAATTACGTTGATAACTATTTACACAATACAAGCAGAACAATTGTTAATCTACTCAAGGCTTGTGATATTGGTACATTAGTTATTGGTAAAAACGATAACTGGAAACAGAATATCAACATAGGTAAAAAGAATAATCAGTCTTTTACACAGATTCCCCATGCAAGATTAATTGACCAACTAACTTATAAATGTCAATTAGCAGGAATCAAAGTTGTTGTGACTGAAGAATCTTATACCTCAAAGTGCAGTGCTTTGGACTTTGAACCACTACAAAAACAATCTGCCTACCTAGGTAAGAGAGTGAAGCGTGGTTTATTTAAATCTGCTAAAGGAATCCTCCTAAATGCAGATTGCAATGGGTCAGCTAATATTATCAGAAAAGTATTCCCAAATGCTTTTGCAAATGGGATAGCGAGTGTCGCCGTTACACCAGTAAAGGTTCTGCCTTTTAAAGTGCCATTCTAAACAGATGGATATTTGTTCAGTTTAGCACGAACGGT
>NZ_JACJUZ010000074.1:0-26424 GCF_014299995.1 Sphaerospermopsis sp. LEGE 00249
CCAGTCCCCAGTCACCAGTCCCCAGTCCCCAGTCACCAGTCCCCAGTCCCCAGTTCCCAGTCACCAATACTATGGACAACGGGAATGAATACCGCCCTTGGTACAAATGAAAGCTAGTTGCTGGGCATCTAAATTTTTAGCATTGCTAAAATCGACACCTTGGACTACGGCAGCTTGTGAACCGAGATCAGAAGTTTCTACAAACCTATCTCCGGGATCTTGTTTACCAGGAAAAAGTATAGTTCCTTGAAAATCTGCACCGTCCAAATTTGCCCCTCGTAAATCTGCACGACTAATATCAGCATTTCGTAGGTTGGCATTTTTCATATTGGCAGAACGTAAAACAGCACCAGCAAGACGAGCCGCACTGAAATTAGCATTGGTGAGATTAGCATGATCTAAATATGCTTCAGATAAATCTGCACCTTGCCAATTGGTGTTAGTTAAATTGGCATAAGATAATTGTGTACCTATGGCAGAAACACGACCTAACTGAGCAGCATACATATCTGCTTCCATTAATTTTGCGTCGCTGATATCTGCCCCTGTGAAAATCGCATCTTCCAAAATTGCCTTTTGCAAATCACTACTGATAAGTTGGGTACTGCTGAGGTTAGCACCCACTAACAGGGCATGAGATAAGTTAGCTTTATTCAGGGTAGCGCGGCTTAAATCACTGCGTTTCATTAACACACGACTGAGGTTAGCTTCGGTGAGGTTGGCTTGCTTGAGTTGAGTTTTACTCAAATCAGCAATGACATCATCATAAGTATCCCAGCGCCCATCTTCACCTGGACTACGGAAGCGACTACCTTTTAATTGAGCTTGGTTAAGATTGGCAGATTTAAACACAACTCCCGATAAATCAGCATTTTCTAGTACCAAGTTAAATACAGAACTTTCTTCAAAGCTTTTTGCACCCAGTTGGATACTACTTAAATCAATGTCATTAATTTTGCCACTATAGACAGACAAAATCTTGTTGATTGCCTGTTGGTTAAGATTTAATTGTTGTTCTCTGATATTTCCGAAATTGCCGCCTGATTCCAGTTCCCCAGCGAGAAACAGATTCATGCGTTTTAATTCTGGTAAAGCTTGAATTCCAATATTTACCAGTGCTTGTTGAATAGTATCTAGGATGTTAGGGTCAGTTTCCTTCACCAGTAGATCCACTAAAAATTTGATAGATTGTGTATCATTAATACCACCCAAGGCGAGAATAGCCCTTTGGCGTTCTTCGTCGCTGACACCAGAATCAGGATTAATTGGTTTTACGAGTTCGAGAAATTTTTGAGTGTTAACCAACTGGGTTTTCCGCAGGTTTTCTTGGGTTTGGATGTAAATTTGTGTGCCTACTAAAGTTGACAACACAGCAATCATGCTGGTTACACCAACCACAAACAAGGTAAAATTAGGACTGCGGGCTATTTTTAGCTTAGGGATGGACTCCTTAATAGATGTATCTGTTGGTTCTTCATTTTCTCGCTGTGGCGGCTCGCTGGTATTTTCTACAGGTGTTTTGATTGGTTTGTTGATGTCTTTAACATCTATGGTATATGTACCTGCCAACTGATCATGGAAGGCGCGACGACGTTTTTGGGAAGTCCAACCCATGCCTTCACCTAGCACCAAAACAATAGCTAAAAATGTGAATAAGCCTAAATCGGGAAAAGCAAAGCTGTAGCGCCAGAGAATATAAGCAATGGCAACTGGACTAGTCCAGCGCCCTAGCCCTTCACGAACTACAACAGTCCTTAAACCAGGGGCTTTACCCTCATCATTAACAACCCGCACCCCAAACCAACGTTTGGGAATGGTGCTGCCGGTTTTACCCAGTAAATACAACTGCCATCCTGAGAGGACTAGAGGTGTTAAGAGGGCGATAGTCCATAAAAAATTAGTGGGACTGGCAACATTGCGAATACCATAACTAATTGGTAGGGCTAAAGGCCGGGCGATCGCTCTTTCTGTGAGTACCAACACCGGATTTAAAGGTACTCTTTGCAGATCGCTACGAGAATTGGCATAAACACCAATGCCAAAGGGAATTAACCCGCTGGCTACCACTAATGTAATTTCTGCTGCCCAAGCGCCTAAACGCCTTGTTCCCAAGGGTAAAGAATTAGCCTTTTTCGGTTTTTGGGACTGATTAGATTGATCAATATTTCTCCTCACAGTTGGGGTAGTCATTGCATAATTTCCCTTTGATTCTATGTTTACGCCAATCTATACATCTATACAAGTTTTTGGCGGCGCGGTTAAAATAGGCTATTGCTTACGTTGCAAGCTATTAGACACCAAAAATTTGTATCCAAGATACACTAACCCCGCCAATAGTGCCAGACTGATCACAGATGCTACCAATCTAAATACTGTTTGCAGTACCATGAAGCCCAAGAGTATTCCTACACCAGTAACGGCAAGCTTTTTTATCCCTGATAAACCCTGAAACCAAATTTGAAAACGCTGAAAATTTCGGTTTAATTTAGCAAACATAGTTTGATTTGTCTGTTTTTGCGTCTCTTGTGAGTTGGGTTGGGTGGAAAATGAACTTATTTCCGCTTCTAGTTGTTCCAAACGACGTTGCAATTCTTCTTCTGGTTGAGGATTCATAATTTTTTTTACCTCAGCTATGATACCGATTCTACAACCGACCAAGTATATCCATATTTGGGGATTGTGTTAGTGATTTTAGCTAATATCTATATGCACAAAACCTCTGTAGGTACGGAAATGAATGTATCTTGTCTATAGCCAGAATTTTCTACCTCTCCTGTGTCAATTCAGGATATTTTTATGCTGAGTTACAAATTCACCCAATTTCCAAATCAAAATTAAATAACAACTCAATAAAAATTGATACTTGAACATTGGGAACAATACACCATTGTCTTGAGTCTAATAAACCAGAATATATAGCACTATATTAATCTATCAAGAGTCGGGAGCATGAATAAAAATGAAGACATTAAAACTACTGACTTTTGTTCCCGCAACTTTGGTTATGAGTTTGGTATTTAACCAAGCTGTTTTAGCACAAACTCCATTTATCCAAATTAACAAGCAACTCCCGACAGATCCTTTGGTTGTCAATGGCATATCTGGGGGAACAGTTCAGAGTAATTGCGGGAATATTACCACTCAACCCAGTCAAGTTCTTCAGGTACAAGAATCTTTACCTTATTTACGCTTAACTGTTGAGGGACAGGGACAGCCTACAATGTTGATTGATGGACCAGGGGGGCGCTTTTGTGTGTTGGCAGATAATTACTCTGCAAAGAAACCAGAACTGTCTGGTTTTTGGCAAGCTGGCAATTATTTACTGTACGTAGGTAATTTATCCCCAGGTAAACATAATTATGCTCTCTCTATTTCTCAACAAAAGAATTGAGGGGACTGGGGACTGGTGACTGGGGACTGGTGACTGGTGACTGTTAAAAAAATGCCATTACCGCAGCAGGTGAACCTGAACCACCACGTAACCTGAGAATACCAATTACTAGGGTAGCGCCTTGGGGCGGCAGTTGATCTAAGTTGGTGAGGTTTTCTAGGACAATCCGTGGTTTTGCTAGTATCAAACTATTAGTGGTAAAATTATTATCTTGCCCTGAGTCTACGCCGTGGGTATCAATTCCCACCCCGGCAATTTTTCTTTCAGTAATTAAAAACTCGGTGGCTTTACCGCTAAACCCTGGAAAGTGCATATTTCCATGTGCATCCTGGTTTAAGAAGGCGTTTTTATCTAGCCATTTATTTTGCCAACCCGTATAAAGTAACACTATATAACCGGGTTTAATAGTGCCAAATTCTGCTTCCCATGTCAAAATGTCAGCTACAGTTAAAAGATAATCAGGGTTTTCTGTTGCTTGTTGACAGATATTGATCACTACCGCAGGTACTACGAGAGACTGGGCGGAATATTCATCAATGCTGATACCGTCACCGTGAAAACTATTAGGGGCATTGATATGAGTAGCACTATGTTCACCCATAGAAAACCGTCGCAGATAATAGCCATCGTCTTGTAGTTCGGCTACAGTGGTAAATTTGACGGGAGGATCACCAGGCCATTGTGGTATACCTGTGTCAATTATATGACTCAGGTGGATAACACGGGAATAGGTGATATTGTTTGGCTGTTGGGGTTGTATAGTAATATTCCTCTGTGATTCGGCTATTATTTATCATAAATAATCCCCCAATTCTTGTAAATACCAGGTCGGTTGGGGGTTAATTACAAGTTTAAAATGTTGCAGCAAAAAGTGAATTTAACCTTAGTGAACACCTAAAAGGTTAATGTTGTGCAAACATAAGATTAAGTTTAGGTAAATTGTCAGAGTTGATAATTGACAATAGACCTCTCCAAAATAGAATGTATTGATTTTTAATATATTGTAGGGGCGAAGCATTTGGGCGATAATTTGACGGAAAAATCAGACATCTAGATATCCCAAATGCTTCGACCTGCCCCCATAAATAAGCCATAATTTCTTTTCTGGAGAAGTCTAATTGATAAATTAAACGCAGATGGACGCAGATAAACGCAGATAATTTTGTACTTCTTGAGATGAGGAAATACTATCTCAGGATGGAAAGTGGGATTTTTTGGGTGTTGAATGGGTGTTGAAGTAGCTAATGTTTAAGAAATGATAAGTAATATTGTCAATTTCAGGTGAGATGGGTTACTTTAACAAAAATGGTAAAAGTTTTTCGACACCACAAGCCCGAACCTTGAAAACCGCATAACTTCGTTGACTGGTGTGGATCGTTTACAGGATCAGCGTTTCCAAATCAACTTCCCCGCAAGGGGATGGAAACTTCAGAGTGTAAAGTCCCCAAGGGGGGAGAAAACACCTTTCCAAATCAACTTCCCCGCAAGGGGATGGAAACTCTTGGCTGTTAATTCAGAACGGACACTTGGATTAAGGCTTTCCAAATCGACTTCCCCGCAAGGGGATGGAAACAAAGACATACTGTATTCTGAAGGAATGGGAATAGCCGTCTTTCCAAATCAACTTCCCCGCAAGGGGATGGAAACCTTATATATTCCTTGAAGAACCTCAAAGATATTACCTTTCCAAATCAACTTCCTCGCAAGGGGATGGAAAGAAAAAATCTAAATAATAATGGATATTAATTTACAAAAAGAAGAATTTAGCTATGCTTACATTTATGCTATTACCACAGCAGCAGGATATTCCTTTCAAAAATCATCAAGAATTTTAGATGTAGGCGGAATTGATGCCACAATTACAGGTACAGTAACAGACGATACCCTTTATGAACCACAACTAGATTTACAGGTAAAATCTACCTCACTAGATATCCTCAGTGGAGAAACTATTCGCTATCCTTTAAAAATCAAAAACTACAACGAACTCAGAAAAGAAAGAACTGTTGCACCACGAATATTAGTAGTTGTTCTCATCCCTGAAAATCTGCAAGAATGGATTAAACAGTCAGAAACAGAACTGTGTTTACGTCGCTGTGCTTACTGGGTTTCATTACGTGGACAACCCCAAACACAAAACACCGAAACCGTTACTGTTTATATACCTCGCAAAAATGTATTTACAGTTGATGCTTTAAAAAATTTAATGCAAACAATCCAAACAGGAGGGACATTATGAAAGCAATTATTAATGATGTAGAAATTCTCAATCATTTACAACCTCAACACATAGATAAATATTTAAAGTCTAAAGGTTGGCATGAACAAAGTGTAATTCCTAACAAAGTTTCTATTTGGATACAGGATAACTATTCAGAGAATAAACTCAAAATTCAATTACCTGTAGACCAAAACTTTGATGATTATTCCCAGCGTATATATGATGTGATTGAAACCTTATCAAAAGCGGAAAAACGCTCACAATTCGACATTTTAGGCGAAATTATTACGGATGCACCTAATTTAACTATTCAAGCTGTGGTCAGTCAAATTCAAACACCAAGCGCCACAGAATTAAAAGGAGAAATTCAATTATTTGGCGTGGTATTTGATAAACTGCGGCAAATAAAAACTATACTGGAAAATCATGATTATATTTTAGCTATTAAAGCCTATCAAGAACGTTTACCAATTCGTTGTACAGGTGATTTGTTTAAGGAAAATGACCAGTTTATTTTACAAAATCCCCACAATTTTCAAATTGATAATATTTGAATGCGTAGGTAGGGTTTAGGTAAAGATATTGATGGGTTTTTGGTACTGAGGAAGAAAATTTTTAAGAAATGATAAGTAATATTGTCAATTTCAGGTGAGATGGGTTACTTTAACAAAAGTGGTAAAAGTTTTTCGACACCACAAGCCCGAACCTTGAAAACCGCATAACTTCGTTGAATTGTGTCGATTGCTTACGGGATCAGCGTTTCCGGTTTTACAATGCCTTACTTATTGAGAATTTTTTAGCACTTATTGAGAATAAAAAAAGTGGTGTGGAAATGGGGGTCTGAAACCCTTGCTGTGTAAGGCTTCCAGAAGTGAACTCTTTCCAAATCAATTTCCCCGCAAGGGGATGGAAACAACTCCCAATCGATCTCGATTGGGTTTTGGATGATCTTCTTTCCAAATCAATTTCCCCGCAAGGGGATGGAAATACAACAGTTAATTATTCAAGAAGCAAGACGGAAAAGTAAAGGAAGTTTAGAAGATTTTGGAATAAAGTATCAAGAATTGGAAAGTGCTTTAGATGAATTAGCTGATGATTTTGCAGCGTGTGTTGGTGCAAACGCGCCTATTTTATCTGATTATGCTGTTAGTCGTGAAAGTATTTATGAAGACCATTATTAAAAATAGAAAATGGAATATTTAGTAGAACCTAAATTCAACACTTTCATAAATTTTACTCCTTAATTTTAAAGACTATTACAAAAATAAAAACATCCCACTGATCTTCCTTCGCGTGAAATAACAAACTAATCACAAAGATTTTTTACATCACACTGAGTTAGCATCTTTGCTCTTTTAACAAACTTTTCATCAAATGTATAAAACTGAGAACAGTTTTGACTATTAGCTAAATGAAAAGCATCAGCAAAATCTAAACCATTTTCATGCCATTCAATTACTTGAGCAATTAAAATAGGATTATTTAGGTAAATATTAGGTAAACCAAACAAATTTCTCAAAGCCTTACATATATCATGAGGTTTAAACTTATATCTAAACCTTAACACCCATTCCGTTTCCAAGATGACTGTATCTGCAATAAAAACATCATGATTTTGTAATATCTCTCTACTTTTTTGAAACTGTAATTCATCATCTTGAGTTAAAAATCTCACAATTATATTTGTATCAATCGCAATCATGCCAAATTTCCTCGACACCTTGACGAATAGCATCTTCCATATCTTCCAGGGTTGCAGGTTCACCATCATATTTTAAACAACCTGCTACATCCTCCAACTTAGTTACTGGAAAAGGCTTTTTAGGTTGTAATAAAATCCCATTACCCATATCAATAATAATAAATTCCTGACCTGCATTCCAATGATGCGCTTCTCGTAAAGATTGGGGAATAATGACCTCTCCTTGAGGAGACAATTTGGTAATTTCCATAATGTCTAAACAATAAAACCATAACACTAATTATAACACATAAATAAATAGCAAAAACCCATAAAATTGGTATCAGTTATCCATTTTAATCAGCAAAACAAATACACTCGTTTTGTACAGGTTTAGCACTGCTAAACTCCTACGAGAAATGCGATTTTCTCAGATACATATTTGAGGTTTTATTTCCATTAAGTTCTAACTACTCTCCCAGTCACCTATCACATATCATTTGTCACCTTGTTGCATCAGTAGTGGAGGTTTTCATTTTTTGTGCTATAACCCACTCAGAAAATGAATTTAGACAGTAACGATTATATGGAATTAGACAAATTAACCAGGTTTAAAGAGTACGGTGAGTTTATCCTCCGCAAAATTGACTCTGTACCCCAACGCCCCTCCCAACAAGAAGATTGGGTCCCTACTAGCCTGGATGACTGTCTGGTGCGCTTGCGAGAAGCTGCACAGAAGACTGTGGAAATGGCCACTTCACCTGTGAAAATTGGTGTGATGGGTGAGTTTAGCAGTGGTAAAAGTTTACTGTTAGGAAGTTTAATTGGTTTTGCGGATGCTTTACCTGTAAGTGAAAACCCGACTACGGGAAATGTGACTGCTATTCATATTAAACCACAAGAAGGTTTTGCTACAACAAAAATAGATAATTACACCGTTGAGTATTTATCTCATGAAGGGGTAAATGAGTGTTTACACTTCATGTTATCAGAAGCAAACCGTCGCGCTGTGGCTGCTGGTTTACCACCTTTACAAGTTGCTAAAATTAAAACTGGTAAAGATATTTCTCTTTGGTGTGAGGAAGCTTGGAAGAGTTCCAATAATTTAGAATTACGCTATTTATTGCGGGAGTTGGTGTTATTTTTGCGGGCTTATCAAGCTTATGGTGAGGCTTTGTGTGGTAAGCATTATCATATTGATGCAGCAACGGCAAAGGAAGGTTTACAATTAATTGATTTGCCGATGGCGATTCAAACTTTGAGATTTGATGATTTACCGCCGGCACATATTCGTTTACCGAATGCACCCCAAGTTCTGCAAACTCAATTATTACAAAATAGTTTTTACCTGATTCGTAGAGTTGATATTGAGGTCAAAATATCTAGAGAAATTTGGGATTTAACCGGGGCGGAAGAATTTGTTTTGCTAGATTTTCCCGGTTTAGGTGCGGCTAATTCTGGTGCAAGAGATACTTTTTTATCATTGCGAGAATTGGCACAGGTGCAGACAATTTTAGTTTTATTAAATGGTAAATCACCGGGAAGCGATCGCGCTAATAAAATATTTACCATGATGCAGCAACAACGCCTCGGGCAAGATTTAAAAGATTTAATTCTGGTTGGTGTGGGACGTTTTGATCAATTACCTTTAGAAAGTGAAGGTGGAGAAAGAATTTTAGATTTTTTAATTGAAGATCATCCTAATTCCCAATCTTTACAAACAGAGGTAGTTTTTCAAAAATTAAAAGTTCTGCAAACTATTATTGATGGTGCAGAAGCTTTTACTACTCAAAAAGAACGCATTGTTTTATTATCGCCCTTGTTAGGTTTATCAGAATTAGCCAAACGTTCTACCAAAGTCAAAGCTGGTTCAGAAGAATTTTTAGCTAATTTAGATTATCCTGATTATTTGGAACGTTCCAAGAAATTACAAGAAAAATGGGGTAAACTCAGCGATAAACTTTTAGAAAGTGAACCTCGTAATTCTCTAGGTAAACAGTTAGGTTATTTTGCCCAAGATGGGGGTGTTAGTAAACTGCGGGACTTGATTCAAAATCATGTAGCTACTCATGGTTTAAAACAATTATATGAAGATACTCGCAGGGCGGCGGATGTGATTCATCAACAACAAGAACAACTGAAATATATCCTGGCAGAAATTCATGAACAAGGTATACCTACAGCAGATAGTCCAGATTTAATGGAGTTACGTTTGGCAATTGAAAGTTTAGATAAAACCTACAGAAGCTTTCAAAAAGACTTGGGTAAAGAACCACTCAAAGATAGACGGGGAGTGGTGGTTAGTGATGTGATCAAAGATGAATTAACCTATAGGATTCTCAATTGGAGTCAGTGGACATTGTTATTTAATAAATGCCAAAATGGCACAATTACCTTAGCAGAGTCTAAAGGTGCGGCGGGTAAATTATTTGAACGGGGAAATAGAGTAAATAATTCTATTCCTAGCAAAAGTGATGATTTTTATCCAGAGTTTGAAAAAAGCGTTAAAGAACTAGAAGAATTTGCCCGCGATCGCATTCGTCAAGCTGTAGTAGACTTGTTGAATAAATTAGCCCATCAAGTAGTATTAGAACGGGAGAAAATTCAAACAATTCTTAATCCAGAGATGGAAGAATTGATAGAAGATAACTTTGGAGTTGAAGCCGCAGATTTATTTTATAAACTGTTGTTAGGATGTGATCCAAATCAGTGGAAAGAAGCAATTATTGGGGAAATTAATAATCAAGATAAATCCATTTCTCCTGATATGATGTTTCCCCTAGCGCGACGGGATAAAAAACACAGTATTGGACAAATATTTGATTGGTCTCCTGAAAGAAATCAAACTTCATCTCGTGCTGCAAATCATCAACTTTTTGTATTAAGATTGCGTGATGAAATTACAGCTAGTGCGAGTTTACATCTCGTGCAATATGTGAGTGAAGTTAATCAACAAGTAAATGCAGAATTAGAAGGAATTTTAGATCAAATAATTCCCAGTTTGCAAAACCTGTCTAAAAAAGATGAACTACTCAGATATATTGCTGCTGGAGACTCAACCCCAGAATTAGCAATTCCCACTTGGTTAGAAATTCTTGCGGATATTGCATCAATTCATGAGAGTGATATTTATGAGTATATTTAGCTGAAGAAGGGAACAGGGAACAGGGAATAGGGAATAGGGAAGAGGTATTAGTATTAGGCTGTTTTCTGCATCTACCAAAATCCAAAATCCAAAATCCAAAATCTAAAATTCATTTATGCCTGTGGAAATTATACTTCCACCCAAACATCAACTACGAGTTAAAGAAAATCAAAGTTTGGATTTACCTGCTATCCAAATTGTCGCCACTAATAGTAATATTCCCCATATCTCTCGCATTACTTGTAGCGTCAAAGGAACACCCATAGAATTAGCAGCGGAAATTCAACAAACTTATAAACATTTTAACTCTGCTACACCCCAAAAAATCTCTAATTTGTGTCAATTAGGACAATATCCTTATCAGTTAGAGAAACCTTTAAACGAAACAGTCAACTGTGATTTACAGGTGATTGTTGAGTATTTTGATTCTGATGCTACCGGAAAACCGATATTATCTATTAAGAAAAATATGGGTGTTTCCTGTAATCTTTGGTTTACACCTGATTTTCAATCAATAACTCACAAAACCATAACTAACCATAAAACTATGAATCCTTTTGAATTAGATACCTATCTCAATAAATTAAGTCAACAATTGAGTGAAAAACTCAATGAAAAACCCAAAAAAAGATTTCCGGGTTGGTTTGCGGTAGATTTTGGAACTTCTAATTCTACAGTGACACTTTTTGATCCCATTGAAGTACCTATTGCGGAAGTTTTACCCAGAGAACAAGAATTAAGATTGCGTCAAAGATTAGCAGAGTGGTTAAATTCTCCTGCTAATTTAGCTTTACCAGATATCGGTGTGAACGAGTGGGAAAAGTTCATTGCTAATATTAGTAAAAACTTAGAAATTGAACCAGAAGAACTAAGCGAAGTTTTTGAAAATGATAACAAAGAACAATTTTTAGAAGCTATTCGCCAAATTGAATTATGTTTAGGAAATAGTGACAGATTTCGCCGTGCTGTTAGCAAAAAACTTTATCAGATATATCATGAAGTTTTTCGTGTTCCTACGTTAGAATCACAAAATTTGATTCCTGTAGTTTTGGATATTAACAGACGGGAAACAGAAATTCCCAGCGAAATGGAAGTATCCCAAGTTGAACCTTTAAAATTGCAAATGGGGAGAGAAGCAAGAGACAATAGAAAAAAAGCCATTGCCCAAGGTACAATCACTTCAGTTAAAGATATAATCAGCAGATTTCATCACTCACCCAAACGTTATTTTGGACAAAATAGAACTTTCCCAGTTATCTTAAATGACTCAGAAAATAACATCCAAGTTAACCAATTAATTCAAGCAGCATGGGCGCATTTAATTGAATTAACAGAAGATTATCGTCAACGTGCCAGAAGAAGATTTTCCGAAGGAGATTTATTAACAGGAGTTTTCACCTATCCCACCGTTGCACCTCCAGTAGTGAGAAAAGACATTAAAGCATTAGTCGAAGAATTAGGAATAGATGATGTCCAAACAGCTTATGATGAAGCGGTTTCTGTAGCTATCTTTTTTCTTTGGCGAGAATTTGGTGGTAACTTAAATATTGGTATTGAATCTTTTAAAACTCGTTGTCGGCAAGAAAAAAATAAATGGTCACAAAATGTTTTAGTTTTAGATATTGGTGGAGGTACAACAGACTTAGCATTAATTGAACTCACATTAGAAGATAAAACTCCATTTTTTGCAGATCATGAAGATCGGGGTTTAGGTGGAAGATACTATAAACTTACCCCGAAATTATTAGGTTCTTCAGGACATTTACAATTAGGTGGTGAATTAATTACCTTACGCATTTTTAGACTTTTAAAAGTTGCGATCGCTGATTTTCTCTTAACAGCAATAACTAACGGAGACATCGAAAGCGACAAACTAGAAGATTTAATCAACGCCGAATTAAACGAACGCTTTTTAGAAGATGGCAAATTTAAAAGCGGTAGTTTATTAAAATGTGTAGATAAAGAAAATCCTGAAGGTGATGTTGCTTTCAAAGATGCTTTAGACACAGCAGAGAAAGTTCTACCTACCCGATGGCAACAAGCACCCCAACGCCTACAAACATTTTACACATTGTGGGATTATGCCGAAGCTGCTAAACTCAAATTAGGGCAAAAATTACCAGGAGATGGTTCTTTATTAACCTTCACCCTTTCCGAACAACAAATTAGTGAAATCCTTGCCCAAAGTGCAGTTAAATTCCAAATTATTATCCCTGATGCTATCTCTATAACCATAGATAGTCAACAATTTGAACGGGCTGCAATTTCGGCTATTAAAGAAGCAATTGGTATTGCTAAAGGTTTGATGGAAAGCCGTTTAAATGCAGACAATAAACAAAAAGTAGATTGGTTAATTCTTTCTGGTAAAACTTGCAATTTAGATTTAGTGCAAAAACAAATTTACCAAGAATTTAGCAAATCTCCTTATTTTGTTTGGAATCCAGAACGGATTACCTTTGTTTTAGAATTTACCAAATTAGCAACTTCCGCAGGTGCTTGTTATGCGGAAAAATTAAGAAGATTAAGATTTGATCCCGAAGAATCAAAAAACTTATTGCGTAAAGGTGCAAACCAACTGGAAATAAATGTCAAAAACCTATTTTATTATCTACCGTGTAACTTTAAACGCAAAACCCAAAGTAACGAACTATTAGGAATATTCAACGCTGGACAAGAATTATATCAACTTGCAGCCTGGGAAAGTGTAGCTAAAGTGCGGACAAATTGGCAAGGTATCCAATTAACAAATATTATCTATCGTCAAGACTATGAAGATGGAGAATTGCGTTTATGGGGTAGCTTTGACGGTAAAACTTTAATGGAGAAATTAGGAATGGAAGAACCAGAATTTCTCAAAAAAATTAAAGTCCAATTTGAAATTGATCAAACTTTGCAATTTAGTGTTTTACTCTGTCAAGGGAATCCCCATTATTTAATAGATGAGAAGGGAATAGATATCAATTCTGTCATTTACCAAGAATCAGAAACAACTGATTTATTCACCGATGGAAAATTAAAATGGAATATTGCCATTGAACAGCCCCATCAAGATTTAAAAGATGGTGATATTGCCGTCAACGTATTAGAATCAGCAACAGTAGATCAACCAAATGCTTATCATTTAGTATTTGCAGTTGATAATAATCAAAATCCCAAACTGGAAACATTTCACTATTTACAAGATGGTGTTAATGAACCAGGAAAAGGGTTAATTAGTAATCCTTTACCACCATTCCCCCAAAATGGTCAACACACCTTTTATATTTATCAAACAGATAGCGAAACCAACACTAAAAAATGGATACGCATCGGCGCACTTAGTAAACCAGACATCACCACAGATTACCCTTGTCAATATCATGTTACACTCGACAATCAAGGTATATTAAGAATGCACGCCGGTGAAGTACCTTATTGGACATCAACTAATCAAGAATGTTTACAAGAAGAAGGATGTGTTTATCGTGCAGAATTAGAATTACAACCTAATGAGATTGATAAAGAACGCGATCCTTTCTGTGGAATACATTAAATCAATTGATAATTGATAATTGATAATTGACAATTGTTTGATTTACAGCAGTTTTCATGTCTTTAGACCACAGTAAGGGCGAAGCATTCGGATGATAGTCTTAGGTAAAAACCGATAATTAATTGTCCGAATGCTGATGCTTCCAGCACGCTTCGCGAACGCCCCTACATTGTTGACACGAAACCTAAATCAAAATGTGGTTTATTTACCTGAAAATAGCTGTAAGGTTGAAAACTCTTCTTTTAAGGGGAATAAGAAAGAAAAACCTTTTCAATTTTCTGCCTTGAAATTAAATATAATTGTCGATTGTCAATTATTGAATTTCCTCCTGACTCCTCAAATATTTTCTTGCCATGATGCAACATCTACAACAATTATTAGCAACAGAAAATTCTCAAATTTCTCAATTATTAAAATTGAGCTTATACGGATTAGAAGCAACATTAAAACAAGCCAGAATAGAATACCCCAATGATCCAGGTAAGGATTTATGTGAAAATGTCATTCTAGAAATTCACAATCTTTTAGAACCTGAATTAATTACAGAAAATCCAGAAAATGTAGTTATTGATGAAGCTAAACCTGATCAATTATTAAATGTATTAAATGAACTCAGGGAAGTGTTTAATACAGATTTAGAATTAAATTTTTATTTAGGAAATGCACCCCTACAAAGTCAAAATGACGGTGATTTATGGAATGAAATTCACCACAAATTGTTAAGAGTTCCTGAAGATTTAGCCACAAATTGGAAAAAACGCGCTTTAGAAATAGCAGAAAAAAATGGTGCAAATTTAGATTATGTCAATCTAGAACACTTACCTTTTATTAAAGATGAAATTATTTATTCTGGTTTAAATGGTACTGTTCAAGCTAGAGGTTTATGTTTGTCAAAAAAAGCGTTTTTTAAATCAGAAATTGCCCCGTTATATAATTCAGAAGATTTGCAATTATTAGCAGGATTTTTACTTTTATATACTAAATTTATAGAGATATATCCTGATTTACATCATGCTTTAAAAAGTGTATTTAGTTTTGATGTTGTTTCCTTAAAATCCCAACCAGAACAACGTCAACTTTATTTAGAAGCATTGAGCGATCGCCTACAACGCACCCAAAAAACTGAAGAAAACACTGATCCCATCATTAATCTACGTGCTTGGATTGACATGGATGAAGCCATACATTCCCTAGTGTTTGTTCCCCCAGCAGAACGTTATTCCTGGTGGGGAAAACTACAACAAGAATCAAGACGTATATTGAAAAAAGTAGCTAATAAAGCTATAAAAGCCGGTCATGATGTGAAAATTAGACAATTATCAGGACTTTATGCTGATATTTGCGCGTATTCCAAAGATGATGTACAGCTAGATCATGGTGGAACACCTGGAGAAGTATTAGCTTGTTTGCGGTTATACACACGAATCAATCAAGAAGAACATCCGGGGCGGGTGCTATTTCGATCCTTACGATGAAAACCGCAATACCATATAATTACTTCTGTTTACTGCATATCAGGTGTAGGAGTGGGTGAAGGAGTAGGAGTAGGAGTTGTAGGAGTGGGATCAGGTTTAGGAGTGGAAGGAGAAGGGGTTTGTTGGGCTAATAGAGTTTGTTGTGTGTTTGCAGCTTGAAACTGTTTGGGTATTGCAATCACCGCAGCAGTTCCCAAAAATGCTAATAAAGCTACGGGTGCTAAGTGTCTCATATTGTGATTCCTGCAAAAACTTATGCCACCCTATTTTGAACAATTATCAACTTCTCTATATCTTGCTATAGGTAGCCTTACGGATATTTCTTTAGGTAGAAAAACACATTTTCAACAAGTTTTAAATTTGCTGTTTCAGGAAGATGAAAAAAATAATTTTACATATATGGATCTCTGCAACCACAAGATAATATACTAATTTCAAAAGTTGGAAAAGACAAAATTGATTATTCAATTTCTGTAAGCATTCAGCTATCAGTCGTCAGCAGTCAGCTTTTGAGGTTTACGCCAGAAATACCTATTTGATGATTAACAAATTTCTTAAACATTCTGACTCCTGACTCCTGACTCCTTACCAATTTCTAAGCTTATTCACCACCAGAGAAAAACAAAGGTAACACAAAAGCAGCAATAATTCCCAACAAAACAAACACCTCAATAATTCTCAGAACCAAATTACTTTGCATTAACTGATTAAATTTCTCACTCAAATTATTAGGAAAATTACCCCGCCAACCACGCAACCGACTAAACCAATTTTTTGGACTATCTTCTGGGCGAAATTGCCATGAAAACATTGATAATAACAAAGGCGCACCACCCACCTTAGCAGACATTAAAAGATGAATGGCTAAACAACAAACCATGATCACCCAAGCTGTTAAATGGAAATAATACCAAATATGATCCAGTTCCCCTACCGGTAGCCATTCTTCCTTCATCATTCTGCCAGATACAACTGCTAAAACTGAAGCAATTAGCATCAAAGTATTTGCTAAACGTTGCAGACTCACCCACCAAATTGGTTTATTAAATTGTGAGAGTTTTTGGATAGAATCTTGTTGTAATAACCGCCTTTCACCAGCATGAAAGCTATAGAGAGCGAAAGCAGGTAATAACAGTAAAAAGAATAAACCCGCAGTACCATGAATACCCTGAATTGGGTCGATTTTAGGAATGGGAAGTTTACCGAATCTTTGATCAAAAGTGTTATAAACTAAGAATCCGGTGATAATAGCTGCAATGACTAAAATGCCATTGACACCGTGTATTATACGTAATAACAGAGGTTGATAGGGTGCTGAACGAGTCATAAGTTAATTTTAAGTATTTTTGAAACTACTGTTTTTAGTGTAAGTATGCCACAAAAATATATAATATCCTAGACTATACCTATAAAGTACCCAATTCATGTCCGAAACTTTGCATCTTACAGGATTTATCAAAGGAGTCACCTATAAACCCTATTTAGGTGAGAAATTACAGGAAATAACTATAGATAATTTTGATGTAAATAAAGCTAGTGCTTATGGATTGATAAAATCCCCAATAACTGAAATTGCTTATTCCAAATGGGTTTCACCTAAAAGAACTAGAAGTTATCCATTTGCAAGGATGTATAATACATATAATTCCTCGAAAATCATAACTATAATTCCTCTAATTAAAGATGAAGGTAAAGATGGAGACAGAGATTTAATTCAATATTCTACTATTTCTTGGATGAACCTATTAAATATTTATATTGTACTTGCTTATTATGAAAAAGCAGAGAAGAGTAATAAAAAAGGACAAGATACCAAAAATAAATTGACTAATCAAAAATTTAATAATGAATTTGTAAACTATCAAATTGAGGAAATACTCGCATATCGTCAAAGTGCTTTACATTGGAATAAAAATTTATTTGAGCAAAGATTTGTATCAATTTTTGAAAAAGCCTTGGATTCCTATGATTCAATTTCTCATAAAACTGGAGTTTTGGTTCACTCAAGAGAAGGTATGGATAAGTATTTACAAAAAATTACCAATGAATTTGCAGAGTTTAAAAATATTTCTTTAAAAAATTCACATAATGCTAGTAAACGGGAATCAATGACTTCTCATCAACTGGAATATTTAGCCGATGGGTTAAAAGCAACTTTTAGCATTGAGAACTATTTAGGAGGAGTTTACTATTTAACTGCTGACGAAATCTTTTTTGATAATGATACTTATGTAATCCAAGAATCTAAAAACTCTTCAAAAGATTCTTTCCCTAAACTTAGTGACATTCAGGATGGTTTATTTAAGCTAATTCTATTTTCTAACTTAGATTCTTTAAAATTAGATGGTAAACCAGTTAATTTTGTAACTACATTAAAACTTACAGGTAAAAATATAGTTGGTAATATTATTTTACCAGATGCTACGACGCAAGAATTAGAAATTTTCTTAGCAGCTAATAGGAATAATTTTAAACCTAAGCAAAAAGGAATCATTAGAAAGTTAGTTACAGAATCGGAAAATAATGCTAAAATAAAAATCCAAATCTCTTCTAATTTTGCAATATAATTTTATCATGATTAAAAGTCCTCTCCGTTATCCCGGTGGTAAATCAAGAGCAATCAAACAAATAGCCCAACATTTACCAACACAATTTACAGAATTTAGAGAACCCTTGGTTGGTGGTGGTTCTGTATTCATTTACCTCAAACAAACCTACCCTAACTTAAAAATTTGGATCAATGATTTAAACAGAGAACTATATTTATTTTGGCATATTGCCCAAAATGATTTATCTAAATTAGTCGCCGAAATTCGTCATATCAAAGAAACCGAGAAAGATGGAAAAAAGCTATTTAAAGAATTAACCCATATAGAAGATATTAATAAACTGGAAGACTTAGACAGAGCAGTACGTTTTTTTGTCCTCAACAGAATTACCTTTTCAGGAACAATAGAATCAGGTGGTTTTTCCCAAGAAGCATTTCATAAACGTTTCACCCATTCATCAATAGAAAGACTAGAAAAATTAGCAGAAATTTTAACACCAGATATCAAAATTACTAATCTAGATTACAGCGAACTATTAAAAGCAGAAGGTAAAGAAGTATTTATATTTCTAGATCCGCCATATTTAAGCAATAAACACTCCAAACTATATGGAAAAGATGGAGACTTACATACTAAATTTGACCATCAAAAATTTGCAGATCATTTACAAAACTGCCTTCACAAATGGTTACTCACCTACGACGACTCAGAAGAAGTACATCAAAACTTTACCTGGGCGAAAATTAGCCAATGGGAACTACAATATGGCATGAACAACTATAAACAAAAAACAGCCGAAAAAGGACAAGAACTATTTATTATTAACTACATCCTACCCAATACATAACTATCTCTTCTTCTCTTCTTCTCTTCCTTCGTGTCCTTCGCTTCTATGCCTTCGGCACGCTTCGCGAACGTGGTTCATTCTTGCAAACTTATTGTAGTAATAAAAAATAATCTTATAATTCTTTGCGCCTTTGCTCCTTAGCGCCTTTGCGCGAAACAAAAAACCTACAACTAAAACAAAACCCCCATTTTTAGGTAGAATCACACACAGCCTAACTACAAAACCCCGAAAATGACAAACTTACCAGATCCTAATATTTGGTCAAACCTACTTAAACAATTATTAGAACACCAATCATTATCCCGCACCCAAGCAGCCGAACTGATGCAAGGATGGATCAAGGAAACCATCCCCCCAGAACTATCGGGAGCAATATTAACAGCATTGCACTTTAAAGGCGTTTCTGCCGAAGAACTCACAGGAATGGCAGAAGTATTAAAATCTTTATCTGTTCAGACTACACACGATAACAGCCAAAACCCCATTCCCTTAGTTGACACCTGTGGCACGGGTGGAGACGGCGCATCAACCTTTAATATTTCCACCGCCGTCGCCTTTGTTACTGCTGCTGCGGGTGTACCAGTCGCTAAACATGGTAGTCGTTCCGCCTCCAGCTTAACCGGTAGCGCCGACGTTTTAGAAGCTTTAGGAGTCAACCTCAACGCACCCAGCGAAAAAGTGCAAGCAGCAGTGAAAGAAGTGGGAATCACCTTTTTATTTGCCCCTGGATGGCATCCTGCACTGAAAGCCGTTGCCCCACTGCGGAGAAATTTAAAAGTGCGGACAGTATTTAACTTACTCGGACCCTTAGTAAACCCCATGCGCCCCACAGGGCAAGTAATAGGAGTATTTGATCCCAAATTAATCGAAACCATCGCCCAAGCATTAAACCAGTTGGGAACAGATAAAGCGATCGTATTACATGGGCGAGAAAAATTAGATGAAGCCGGGTTAGGAGATGTAACCGATTTGGCGGTTTTATCTGAAGGGAAAGTACAGTTAACCAGCGTCAACCCCGAAGCCGCAGGAGTCACACCAGCAACCATTACAGCCTTAAAAGGTGGGAATGTGCAAGAAAACGCCGAAATCTTAACCAACGTCCTTAAAGGAAAGGGAACTCCAGCCCAACAGGATGCAGTGGCGCTAAATGCTTCCTTAGCGTTGCAGGTTGCGGGTGCAGTTCCCTTATTAAATCATGGTCAAGGTGTGACAGTAGCTAAGGAAATTCTACAAAGCGGTAGCCCCTGGAAAAAGTTGGAACAGTTAGTTGAATTTTTGAAGAATTAGATTCTTCTGAGTGGTGTTGGGGACGAAATTCTACAACATTACGTTTGATGGTAACGTCATAATTACCAAAAAAGTCATGTCCTAACAATCCCGTTTCTAATTCTGCACCAGCGATCGCCACAGGAACTTGACTAACCTTTACCCCGCCCACTTCCATAGAATCAAGATAGCCAACTGGAAACTCCACACCCTTAGCACTCACAGTATTAGCTTTAGCAATAGCCACAGGCACGACACCTAAAGCCTGTGCTACATCTTGAGTAATTACAGAACCACTAGCGCCGGTATCCACAATCATCTCAAAACGCTGCCTACCATTAAAGGTAACTTCCACAATGGGAGTGCCACCAACTCGTCGTTTAATTGGTGCTATGAACACCAGATTATTATAGGCTGTAGTTTCCGCAGCCGGGAAAATCGGATCTGGAGGGGGTAGAGGTTGTACCTTGGCAACAGGAGTAGGAGTTGAATAACGTTGTATTTTGGGCTTTGGTTGAGGAACAGCCACAACTACCTCTTGATCTGGTACTACGGAAGATGCTAACCTACTGGAGTTAGCTTTTTGTTTGGCTAATTTAATTTGACCCTGGTATTCAGCAATTTTTCTTTGAGCAAAAGGAAAATTAGGACTGTCTCGCCCCACCTGTTTCAAGAGAGCGATCGCATCCTCAAACCTACTCGCGACCAGATGCCAATCATCTGGAGATTGAGCAGATTTACTGATACTCACAGCACCAGTAGCTTTATCCAGTGCCAATTCTAATGGACTGGTTTGTGTACTTTGTTCTAATTTTGGTTTTGGTTTGGCTGATAATGACGCTGGTTGCTTCATTGGTGGCTGTATCGCTGCCAAATTACCAACAGGCATAGATGGTTGACTACCACCAACCCCCGTTGTCTGTTTGTTGTCACTACAGGCAACATTCAAAACCACCAGACTACCGGAAACAAAAATTAGGGCTGCGCGGGATAAAGAAGACTCAAGCATAGTTACTTTCAGGTTAACCGCCCTGGCTCTCTCCAAGTGTACCGCCCCAAACAAAAATATGCTCCAGGCTTTATGATTTAATTGGTTATTTGATATTTAACCCAAGTTGCTAGTGATAACTGTTTTTGCATAGCATAATAAACTGTCTTTTGTAGGTGATTCATGATTGGTGACTGGGAAAGACTTTTACCAATTACCAATTACCTATTCCCCATTCCCCATTCCCCATTCCCTATTCCCCATTACCTATTATTTATGTCTTTATCTGATGCAATACCCGCTTTACTTGTCTTAGCAGATGGAACAGCTTATCATGGTTGGTCCTTCGGCGCTATGGGAACCACTGTCGGCGAAGTGGTGTTTAACACAGGCATGACTGGATATCAAGAAGTATTAACAGATCCCAGCTACACAGGGCAAATTGTTATTTTTACATATCCCGAATTAGGTAATACTGGCGTTAACCCCGAAGATGAGGAATCAATTAAACCTCATGTCAAAGGAGCGATCGCCCGCAATATCTGTCACAAACCTAGTAACTGGCGCTCTACCCAATCTTTACCAGATTACCTCAAACAGCACCACATCCCCGGTATTTTCGGTATCGACACCCGCGCCCTCACCCGCAAAATTCGGATGTATGGCGCGATGAATGGTGGTATTTCTACATCTATACTAGATGAATCTGAATTATTAGAACTGGTGCAAGCTGCTCCCAACATGACAGGATTAAATCTGGTGCGGGAAGTCACCACCCCAGAAGTTTATGAATGGTCCGAAGCTACGACAGAAGTTTGGGAATTTAACCCAGAATCTGTAGCTAAGATTGGGGAAAAGTTCACAGTCGTTGCTTTAGACTTTGGCGTAAAACGCAATATTTTGCGGCGGTTGGCTAGTTATGGCTGTCGCGTGATTGTTGTTCCTGCCAATACACCAGCAGCGGAAATTCTTAAATATAATCCAGATGGGATTTTCCTCTCCAACGGACCCGGTGATCCAGCAGCAGTCACAGAAGGCATTAGCACCGTTAAAGCACTGCTAGAAAGTCAAAAACCTATGTTTGGTATTTGTATGGGACACCAAATTTTAGGTCATGCTTTGGGCGCAGAAACCTTTAAACTAAAATTTGGGCATCGTGGTTTAAATCAACCAGCGGGTTTACAACAAAGGGTAGAAATCACCAGCCAAAACCACAGTTTTGCTATTGATCCGGATTCATTACCATCAGCAGTGGTAGAGGTTAGTCATCTGAACTTAAATGATCGCACTGTTGCAGGGGTACGTCACAAGTCTCTACCAGTGTTTTCTGTACAGTATCACCCAGAAGCTAGTCCAGGACCCCACGATGCTGATTACTTATTTGAGCAATTTGTGCTAGAAATGCAAACAGCACGTCAAACAGCGATCGCTTAAGTTAATCAACAATAAAAATGGGTAATGGGTAATGGGTAATTGGTAATGGGTAATTGGTAATTGGTAATTAGGTTATTTATCTTTTTCCCAGTCACCAATCCCCAGTCCCCAGTCACCAGTCACCAGTCACCAGTCACTAACCTAGACAACATAAGTCAAAACCATCTATACTTGAGCGTTTACTTTCAGTCAAGAGGACGAGGAGGGAGTTATTGCTGAACCACTGAATCTAACCGTAAGCCTGAGAGGTACTCGCGAAGCCCGGGATAACTGCCAGCTATTCCGCCTCACAGGTCTGTTAGATGCTTTTTCTGAACCTACATTTCGCAAGGTACTGTCTGGAAAGATTGATGAAGGTCCAAAGCACATAATTCTGGATCTATCACAAATCGACTTTGTTGATAGCTCTGGTTTGGGTGCGCTGGTACAACTAGCAAAGCAAGCTCAAACCGCCGAAGGCACTTTCCAAATTGTCACCAATGCCCGCGTTACTCAAACGGTCAAGCTTGTTCGCTTAGAAAAATTTCTTGCCCTACAAACTACAGTTGATGCGGCTCTAGAAAACATCAAGTCGTCTTGATTGCTTGACCACAAAAAATCAATTTAGCTATCCCGATGAGCAGTAGGAAGGTGAGGAAGTTAAAAAAATATGAAGAATATATTAATTCTCCATCTTCCTCATCTTTCCCAACTCCTCAAAATAGCCACTAGACCTATATTTTCAGACTCACCAATCTCCCCAATCAGGAATTTATATAGTTTTAAGTAATATTTGTTAGTGTTGAATATGCTCGGTGTGCTATGATGGCATACTGCACAAAAAATAAATGTTCGTAAAGATAATCTTCCCAATATTAGTAGGTCAAGGAATGATGAACAGGTGAATCCCCAGGAGGAAGAAGCAAAAAATGGAGGAGATGAAACTGTAATGCAGTATTCATCTGACATTCCAGCATTGTTGGTAAACACGACGCAATTACCCCAACCATTATCCCAGGCACAAGTACAACAAATTTCTCCTTCTGCCTTAGCTTACTTGGGGGATGCAATTTACGAACTATATGTTAGAATGTTTTTTCTGTGGCCACAGCAAAGGCCAGAAATTTACCATAGTTTGGTAGTAGCGCAGGTCAGAGCAGAAACACAAGCCCTACATTTGCGATCGCTGACTCCTAATTTAACGAGTAAAGAGTTAGAAATTGTCCGCCGAGGTCGTAATGCAGCCGCAGGCCGTCCCAAACGACTAAATCCCGAAATTTATCAACAGGCAACTAGTCTAGAAACTTTAGTTGGCTATCTATACCTCACCGATTACCCCCGTTTAACAGAATTGTTACAAAAACTCCATCTAGAGAAATAGTGAGTAGCTCAATCTCTTGATAGGAAAATCATTTGTAACGGTTCATAAAATTGAGGGAATGTCAATGCTCACCTATTTACTAAACTCAATAATCCCATGACTAACCAACCAAGAAAAATTAATCACGCTGGTGAAGCAAAACGCGGACAACCTATAAAAATCAAGGGTAAACGCGTTATTGCTAATCCTGTTCGTACTCAAAGCAACGCAGAAGTTAAACCCATATCTCGCAAACCGCGTCCATCTCGTCAATCTTCCCAACCCTTACCAGAGAGCAAATCCACAGAAGACAGTGATCTCATCTACGGTCGTCATCCTGTATTAAGCGCATTAGAAAATCAGCGCAATCTCAATCGGATTTGGATTACTGCTCGTCTGCGTTATGATCCGCGATTTCATAATTTAATTCTCCAAGCTAAGGATAATGGTACAGTAATTGATGAAGTCGAACCTAAGCGTTTAGACCAAATCACTCAAGGAGCTAATCACCAAGGTATAGCAGCGCAAATTGCGCCTTATGCCTACATGGAATTAGATGATCTGATTACTCAAGCAAAATCAGTCACCGATCCAGTGATTGTTGTTGCTGATGGTATCACTGATCCTCACAATTTGGGGGCAATTATTCGCACAGCAGAAGCCATCGGCGCTCAAGGTTTAGTAATTCCTCAAAGAAGGGCTTCTGGAATCACCTCAACTGTGGTTAAGGTGGCCGCAGGTGCTTTAGAAAACTTTTCTGTAGCCAGAGTCGTTAACCTCAGCCGCGCTTTGGAACAACTTAAAGAAGCTGGTTTTTGGATTTACGGAACAGCAGCCTCTGGTAGCGAACCTGTACATACAGTAAAATTCAGTGGACCTATCGTTTTAGTAATTGGTGCTGAAGGTGAAGGTCTGAGTATGTTGACACAACGATCTTGTGATGTTTTAGTCTCAATTCCCTTACAGGGTAAGACTCCTAGCCTAAATGCCTCAGTGGCAGCAGGGATGGCGCTTTATGAAATTTATCGCCAACGGTCGTTAAATACCCACTATCTTGATAAATTACATACATTTTCTTTGAAAAAATAAACCTAAAAGAGTATAAAGAAATGTAAAACTGAATCTATCTAACATATTCTTTAATACCCAGTATCACGTTTATAAATTGGTGAAAACCATGAAAACTATTTGGCATAACCTTAAGGAAGGGCTGATTAGCTTATCTAACGGTCTAGGCTTGGCTTGGTGGGTTGAAATTGTCACCCAGAATCCTCGTTGCACCTACTACTTTGGTCCATTTTTAAGCTCGGTGGAAGCGACATCTGCCAGTAAGGGCTATCTAGAAGATTTAGAAAACGAAGGAGCGCAAGGAATTATAGTCAATGTCAAGCGTTGTAAACCTTATGTTTTAACCATTGCTGAAGACCTGGGGGAAAGGATTGACCGTAAAGTAAAGCCTGCCTTTAGCGGTCAACTGTAATACAAATCTATAGGCTGTCATCGTTCCTGAGTTAATTTTGAGTTAATTCTGGGAACGATGGGCAACAATAGGTGACTGGTGACTGGTGACTGGTGACTGGGTAATAAATTTTATATTTCCCTATCAACTATCACCAATTACCTCTGGATGTGCTGCTAACCAATGGTCAATATCCCAAAGTAACTGTTGGGGAATTTCCCAGGGGAAAAGGTGGGCGGTATTGGGGTAACATTGCCAATGAGAGTTTGTAAGGTGTTTTGCTGTTTCTAAACTAGAATCAGCTGTAATGTGACGGTCTTCAGATCCAGCCAGTACCAAACTCGGACATGAGATTTTTTCCAAGTCTGAAAGTCGATTGTAACCTGCTTTAATGGCGCTATAAAGAGCGCGAGTAGCATAGCTAGAGGTTTGTAAATAAGCTTGTAGGGCTTCCCTGGCAATGTAACCGTAAGCGGTGGGTGTATGTTGTTGAATTAAATAACGAAAGAGCGATCGCTTGCCAAAAGTTTCAATATTCCAAGACCAACCAGGTTTAATATAGTTTAATATTCCCGCTACACCAGTATAAAGATTATCTTGCCAAGAGATAGGCGGATGATTGCCCCAAGGTCTAGCTGAGGTGGCGATTAAAATCATTCCTGTGACTCGCTGTGGTAAACGCAATGCTAATTCCATCGCCAAAATGCCACCCAGTGACCATCCCAATACAAGGCATTTTTCTATCTGAAAACGGTCTAGGAGAGCTTCTAAATCGTCCAAATGGTCTTGCATATCAAAATTGATATTGCAGCGGCTTTTACCGTATCCGCGCAAATCTGGGGCAATGGTTTGAAAACGTTTTGATAGATGATGAGTAAAAACAGAAAGACTACGGCCAGAACCAGGATGTCCGTGTAAACCGAGTATGGGAAATCCTTGACCTTGGATGTAAACGTTAAGAGGTAATTTATAATTCATAGGGAATAGGGAATAGGGAATAGGGAATAGGGAATAGGGAATGGGTAATGGGTAATGGGTAAAAGTCTTTCCCAGTCCCCAGTCCCCAGTCACCAGTCCCCAGTCCCCAGTCCCCAGTC
>NZ_JACJUZ010000075.1:0-25967 GCF_014299995.1 Sphaerospermopsis sp. LEGE 00249
GGACTGGGGACTGGGGACTGGGTAATCAATTTTATGTTTCTCAATCACCAATCACCAATTCCCTCTTGCCATTACTAATTTGTTATGCTATTATAGTATCCTGATGCGGATGTGGCGGAATTGGCAGACGCGCTAGATTTAGGTTCTAGTACCGCAAGGTGTGAAGGTTCAAGTCCTTTCATCCGCATTTTAAAAAAATTGATCATAAAAAACTTCTGTTGGCGCTGATATCGAAGTTGATAAATCAGCATGGTTAAAATAATGGCTTGGATTCAGCAGAGTGTAAACAACAAGAAATCTGGGTAAAACTTGTATTTGCTGATAAATACAGAGAGATTGGTTGAGTATACCGTGAACAGCAAGCTAAAAAGCTATTTGCGGTAAATTACAGTATTTAATAAAGTTAATAATTTTTTATAATTTGATTGTGAATATGTTTGGCGTGATTCACCCAAAATATTTGATTATCGCAGTATCTGTAAGCAAGTGATGGAAAACTTACAAATTGACTAAGATTTGATAATCTTTAAATACAGCCGGAGTCAGGAGTAAAACTCTCTTTCTGTTTATGTTTCACTTTTGATTCTGTACCTGATTGATCTGCAATCTGCTGTAACTCTGTTATTTTTGAGAGTTCATACAAAATAAAACATCTGGCTTTGTATTTATGACTACTAAATCTTTGATGTTTTATACTTGGTTTCAATTGTGATGTATCTGCTATGCAAATTCAAATCACAAGTCTTTAATTTAGCTAAAGCAAAAGCAAAATGATGACAACTCCTCTAGGTAGCTACAGGTTGTTTAACAAACTACATCCCCTGTCTTTGTTGGCACAGTTAAGCACAAAGAAAGTAACAGGTTGTTTAAGTGTATTTACTGGATTAGTTTCTTGGTCAATTTATTTAGAAGAAGGTAAATTAACTTACGCTACTTATTCAGATAAACTATTTGAACGTTTGGAGAGTCACCTACAACGTTTGAATCGGGAAATTCCTGCTTTTAACAATGTAACTTATGAACAGATGGGTTTGATATATCAGTATGGCAATAACCGTCAATTGATACCAAACGCTGACTATCATGCGATTTGCTGGCTAGTAAATGAAAATTATATTACCCATCAACAAGCAGGGATGTTAATAGAAGAACTGGCCAAAGAAGTGCTAGAGTCTTTTATTTCTTTAAGAGAAGGTAACTATAAACTTAATCCTGATAATTCCTTAAATGAACTACCAAAATACTGTCATCTGGATTTGCAATTAATAGTAGAACAGTGTCAAAAACAGTTACGTTATCGTCAACAAATTCAGTCAAAAAAATTATCTAATAGCAGTTTAACAAAACAAACAACATCTGCAACAAAAACAGAAGATGAATTAGAGGATAAATCAGCAAAATTTGCCACTGTTGAAAGGAATTTTCATAACAATTTGCCATCTGTTTTGAGTGAGCAATTATATACAATTGCCTGTATTGATGATAGCCAAGCAGTGCTGAATTCTATTAGACATTTTTTAGATGAAAAAACATTTTCTGTTGTCATGATTAATGATCCAATTAAAGCTTTAATGCAAATCATTAGAAGCAAACCAGACTTAATTTTACTAGATGTAGAAATGCCTAATTTAGATGGTTATGAACTATGTTCATTATTACGGAAGCATTCAGCATTTAAAAATACACCCATTATTATGGTTACTGGTAGAACCGGATTTGTGGATAAAGCGAAGGCGAAAATTGTCAAGTCATCTGGCTATTTAACTAAGCCTTTTACAAGATCAGATTTGCTGAAAATGGTATCTAAATACATTGGTTAATTTAATACTTTTCGTAAGTATTGAGCTATCAGTAATCAGCCAATGGCTACGCCACACTTGACTAAAAGCTTTCACCCTAAGAATGAGAATTTGTGAATGGGGAAAGTCTTTACAGAAGTCAGAAGAATATTGAAATTCTTATTATTCATAATGCATAATATCTTTCAATATTGAACCTGATAGAACTTTTCAAGTTCAGTAATTACGCAAAACAGAACGAAAGTAGGGGTAATTCATGAATTAACCCTACTCAAGAATCAGGTTTTTAGTTTAATATTGCGTAAGTCATAAATTTTTGAGAATTTTGCCAACAAATATTTGAATTACAGTCATGAGCAATTCTAAACAAACCGTGTATTATCAAACTATTCAAAACTCTTTGGGAGATAGCTATCTTCAATTTCAAATCAATCAACAAACTACAGCTGTATTATCCGTCGCTCACACCCAAGAAGCAATTATTGTACCTATTGAAGCTGTAACATCTATGCCTAATATGCCAGCCTGTATATTAGGATTGATGAATTGGCGTAGTCGGGTAATTTGGGTAATTGATTTGCCAAAAATGTTTAATTTAGAAGGTTTAGATCATCGCCTGAGAAAGTATAATATTATCGTGACCAAAGTAGAATCAAAGCTTTTAGGTTTAGTTGTGCAAGAAATTAAAGGTACGACTAAATTGATGGCTGATGATATTCATTCTCCTGTGGGACAAGTGGCGGCTAGTTTAGTGCCTTATTTATGTGGCTGCGTGGAACAAAAAGAAGAAATATTGTTGGTATTAGATGCACATAATATTGTAAATTATTCTCATGGGGGCAGTGATTAGTTAATCAAGCTCAGAAAAATCATTTTTTGTTGTTATTATTACATAGAGTCAGGGGTATTAATTTAGGGGTATTCATTTATGTTTAATAAAACTGACACTGCTCAGACTGGTGATCCCAATAAAAAAGCATCTATTAAGACATTATCGCCCATGACAGATAAGAGAAAAGAAGTTAAAGAAGTTGTTGAACAGGAACATATAACAACTACTCATAAGTATTTTGGGAAAAATATAATTAATAAATATTTACAGCAAGTGAAATTAAGAGCAAAAGCATTAATTTTTTCCATTGCTATCGGTACCTTGCCGGTATTGGGAATTGGCATAATTGCTTATAGCTTTGGTAGCAATGTGATTAGTAAGCAAATTATCAAAACTCAAGAAAATAAATTAATTAGTTTAGGTGATATTATTAATCTGTTTCTGTTGGCAAGATATGGAGATATTCAAATTCTCTCAACTTTGCCATTTTTGACTAATGCTGAAGTTAGTAAAAGTACCACTCTTGCCGAAAAAAAAACAGTATTAAATCGGTTCATTACAGCTTATCAAGGTTATGATCATCTGGCGGTTTTTGACTTGAATGGAAGAGTGATTATTCAATCTCAAGGTGCAACCAGTAGTCAAGAACAAAACTTGAAATATTTTCAAGATGTTATACAAAAGAATGCTCCTGTTATTAGTCAACCAGAAACATTACAAAATAATGTAGTAGTGATTTATATTGCTGCTCCTGTGAAAGATGTAGCTACAGGAAAAGTGATTGCTGTAGTGAGAACACGCATACCCATGCAAGGGTTAATAGAAGCAATAAAAAATCAGGTAGATAATAACAAAGATTATTATTTAGTTGATCATGAGGGGAAATTTTTTCTCAGTCTTCAGAGGGAGTTATTAGGTCAAAAAGCTACAGTAATATATCCTGGTTTAGCTGACTTGCTGAACAGTGAAAATGTGGAAAATTCTACAGGAGTGCGAACCATTCATCAAACGCCACAATTGGTTAGTTATGCACCGCTAAAAAAATTAGAAGGTTTACCGGATCTCAAGTGGCAATTAATTCTGGCTGAAAATGCTGGAATTGCTTTTGGACCGCAAAGACAATTTCTCAAGCTGATTGCTAATATCACAACATTAATAGCATTAGTGATGACATTGCTGGTTGCTTGGTTAGCAAAGAGTATCATCAAGCAAAATTCGGCTGAATTAGTAGCAGTAGAAAACCTCACTAATAAAATTGAGACTCCTCTGGAAGATCAGAAAATTGCCGAATTACCTGAAGAATTACCTGCTGATGGTAAGGATTATATTCAGGTGAATCAAGAATCTATCAAAGAATCTATATCTATATCTGAGGAACAAAAGCAGCAAAAAGATACTCTGCATTTACAACTTTTGCAATTAATTAGTCAGGTAAAAAATGCGACTAGAGGTGATTTAAAAGTACAGGCGAAGGTGCAAGATGGGGAAATTGGTACTATTGCTAATGTGTTCAATTCTATTTTAGAAAGCCTCCGAGATATTGTTACCCAAGTCAAACAGAATGCGAGTGAAATTAATAGAGATATTGGCTCAAATCAAGACTATATCAAATACTTAGCAGAATCAGCAACTACACAAATTGAAGAAATAAACCGCACCTTAGTAACAGTTGAGCAAATGACCAAATCTATCCAAGCTTTAGCGGATGGCGCTCAAGAAATTACTGCTATTGCTAATCATGCTAACCACAATGCTAACAAAAGTGGAAAAGCAATGGATTTGACAGTAGAAAATATTTTATCTTTGCAAGAAACCGTGGGCGAAACTGCCAAAAAAGTTAGGCATTTGGGAGAATCTTCTCAACAAATTTCTCGTGTGGTTTCTTTAATTAACCAAATTGCGATTCAAACTAATTTGTTGGCGATTAATGCAGGTATTGAAGCGGCACGTGCAGGAGAAGAAGGTCAAGGTTTTGCTGTTGTTGCGGAAGAGGTAGGGGAATTAGCAACACGCAGTGCGGCTGCTACTCAAGAAATTGAGCAAATTGTCGAGCAAATTAAACGAGATACAGATGAAGTTGTGAAAGCTATGGAGGTGGGGACAAGTCAGGTGATTCAAAGTACGCAAATTGCCGCAGATGCGAAGCAGAGTTTAAGCGAAATTGTAGATATTTCCCAACAAATAGATGCTTTTGTTAAGTCAATTGCTACTGCTTCAGTTTCTCAGGTAGAAACATCACAGGTGATTAACCAATTAATGAAAAATGTGCTGGCTATTTCACAAAGCAATAGCGAGTCTTGCAGACACATTTCTACATCTTTACAAAAAACTGCGGAGATTTCCCAGCAATTAGAACAAAAGGTTGAGACTTTTAAAGTCAATTAATTTAAAAAATAAATAAGGAAAAATAATCTATGACTACAGATAAAGAACTAGAAATTCAAATGCAGTTTTTGGAGGAAGCAACTGATTATTTGAATACCTTAGAAAGTATCGTACTGGAAATAGATACAAGTAAACATCTAGATGTAGATAAGATTAATGCTGCTATGCGAGCTGCCCATTCTATTAAAGGTGGTGCGGCGATGATGGGTTTTAAAGTTTTGAGTAATTTGGCTCATCGTTTGGAAGATTCTTTTAAGGTTTTAAAAACTCGGAAAAAATCTTTAAAAATTGATACTCATTTACAGAGTTTATTGTTATCTGGAGTTGATTGGTTACGGCAAATTGTAGAATTATTATCAGATAGAAAATCTCTAGATGATAAATGGTTAAGGACTTTTTGTTACCCAATTTTTGATGAACTGCATGAGCATTTGGGTGATCCTTCTCCAGAGGATATTACTACCATGCTTTCACCAGAAGATGGTCAAGAAATTATTCCTTTGCTGTTTGAAACGGAAGTAGAAGAATGTCTGCAAACTTTAGAACAAACTTTAGAACAAACTTTAGAACAAACTTTAGGATCTTTATCAGCAAATAGTTCTACAAATGATTTATATTCACAAGTAGAAGTGATGGCTACAGAGTTTGGTGGTTTGGGTGAAATGTTGGAGTTACCTGCTTTTACTCAGCTTTGTGATTCAGTGCGTGAACATTTAGCAAATCATCCCGATCGCTGTGTGGAAATTGCTCAGTTAGCATTGCAAGCATGGAGGCGATCACAAGCTTTAGTATTAACAAATCAACGGGATAGAATACCAGCAAATATTGAGCTAGGTGAGTTAGGGGAAGTAGTTGTTAATCCTATTCCCCCACAGGTTAATACTAGCAATATCCCTACTGAAAATCAAGAGAATACCTTAGTAGCAGAATTAGTAGCAGAAGTAGTAATTCCTGATTTTGCAGATTTAGAAATAGAATTACCCCCAGAAATAAATGCTGTCGAGTTTCCTGATCCCAATGTAGCATTTACTCAAGAGAATACATCCTTAGACTATAAACATATTGAACGCAAAAGCGAAATCATTGGAGTTAATAAAGATAAAGAAATTCATGAAAATACAGTTAGAGTTCCTAGTAAACAATTAGAAGAAATTAATGATTTATTTGGGGAAATTATCATACAGCGTAATGGTTTAAATTCCCAATTAGAAAGATTACGTAAATTGGTTTTAGGACTAAGCCAACGAGTGCAAACTTTGCATCAAGAAAATCAACAAGTGCGTGCAGTTTATGAAAAAATCATTAGCGAAGATGTAAATTCTGGAGTATTAACATCAGCAGAGACGATGAGAGAAACAGAAACATTAAATCGCTATCAAAAATTAAACTTGCTTTCTCAGGATGTGATGGAAACTATTGTTCAGGTAGCAGAAGTTGCCAGTGATATTCAACTCAGTATTGATGATACAGATCAAATTGCTCGCAAGTTGAATAAAACATCTAAGCAAGTCCAGAGAAAATTAACGCAAGTGCGAATGCGTCCTTTATCTGATTTAGTTGAACGTTTTCCCAGAGCAATTAGAGATTTAAATGTTGAATATGGTAAAAATGTTCAATTAAAAATTGAAGGGGGGAAAACCTTAATTGAACGTAGTATTTTAGAAGCTTTGAATGAACCTTTAATGCACTTATTACGTAATGCTTTTGATCATGGAATTGAAGATCCTGCTACCCGTCGGAGTTTAGGAAAACCAGAACAAGGATTGATAGAAATTAAAGGATTTCATCGCAGCGATCGCACAATTATTACTATCAGTGATGATGGTAGAGGTATTTCTATAGAAAAAATTCGCCAGCGTGCTGTAGCTATGGGTTTGGATACCACATTAATAGCTACTGCGAGTGAAGATGAACTATTATCACTAATTTTTGAACCTGGTTTTACCACTTCTGAAAAAGTGACAGCTTTATCTGGCCGTGGTGTAGGAATGGATGTAGTTCGCAATAACTTACAATCAGTTCGGGGTGATATTCAAGTTGATACACAAGCAGGAATTGGTACAACTTTTACTTTATCAGTGCCATTTACTCTTTCAGTTGCAAGAGTTTTATTAGTAGAAAGCGATACTGCCACCAGTCCACATCATCGCATGGTTTTAGCATTTCCTACAGATGTAGTTGCGGAAATCTTTTTATTAGATAATAAGCAAGTTTTTTCAATGGATGGTGGAGAATTTCTCAAATGGCAAGATACCATGTTACCTTTAATGCGTTTGGGTAATTATTTTGAATTTAATTGTTCTCACTATCATCATTTAGAAATAGAAAGTCCAACGGGAATAAATGCTAGTAGTGTGTTAATTATCAAACATGATCATCAACCAATAGCTGTACAAATAGATCGTTGTTGGGGTGAACAAGAAGTAGCAATTCGTCAAGTGGAAGGAAATATACCTTTACCTGATGGTTTTAGTAACTGTACAATGCTTGGTGATGGTCGAGTAGTACCATTAGTAAATACTAATGAATTAGTATCTTGGGTAACAAACAATCAACGTCCTCATAAAACTAATCAATTACCTACCACTAAATTAAAAACAGCTTTTCTCAAACCACAAAAACCGAAACCCATAGCTAGACCTACTCATCAAAAAGGCATGATTTTAATTGTCGATGACTCCATTAATGTACGACGTTATTTAGCCTTAACTTTGGAAAAAGGAGGGTATCAGGTTGAACAAGCTAAAGATGGTCAAGATGCTTGGGAAAAGTTAGAAAGTGGGTTAAAAGTGCAAGCAGTAATTTGTGATATTGAAATGCCCCGTCTTGATGGTTATAGCTTTTTAGAAAGGGTAAAATCTCATGTTGATTTAAAAAGTATTCCCGTTGCCATGTTGACTTCTCGTAGTAGTAATAAACATCGTCAACTAGCAATGCAGTTAGGAGCGCGGGCGTATTTTTCTAAACCTTATAATGAACAAGATTTATTGAGAACATTAGAAAATATGATTTTTAGAATGACAGAAACAGATAATAATTGAAAGGTACCGGACTTCTTAAAAAAGTCCGGTATCTGAGTATTAGGATTCAATATTAAAGAGGTTATTCAGTTTTGGGTTTATCTTAAGAACCTGTTTCTTCGTTAGTTCCTTCAGCGGAGACTTCTTCTTTCTTCTTCTCCTGTTGTTGTTCTGCTTGTTGAACTTGTTGCAAGTGAATATTATTTACTTGGTTAATAAATAATTCCACTGCTTGACTTACTCTTTGTTGTTGTTCTGCTTCTCCAGAAACATCATAACAACGGTAAGCTGGTGTAATTCCCAAGATAAATTTTTCTTGTTCTGCTTCTAACAATTCAACAGTTGCGTTAGCTGCAACCCAATTTTTTTGAAATGGGAAAGAGGTGACAATACTAGCGACAATGGAAGCTACGGCCGGACAAATGACTGGTAGCCATTTCAGCCAAGGTTGTCCGGTTTCTAACTTATCCACCAATACTAAAATTGGGGTGACCCCAGACAAAATTACAGTAGAAATTTGCAGGATATAGTAAAGATTTCTTGCCCAATTTCTAGTGCTTTTGTAATCATCAATCAAATCTTGGCAATACTCTAAAGCTTTGGCTCTGGCAGGAACTATGGTATTGTTTTCCAAGGAATTACTATTCTGTAATAAAGAGGTGTATAGTTCAGCTTTTTTTGCTAGTTCTGCTTTTTGAGCTTCTTTTCTAGCATTATTAACTGAGTTTCTGTTGAGGAGAAACAAAAAAATTGCAATAGCTAAAGCTCCAACTCCAGCTAGTACATACTGTTGATTACTAGAATCGAAATAAATGACGAAAGCCGCACTGATAAAAACAGCTGCTAATAGATAATCAATCAGCTTTAAGAACAAGAGCATTTTTTTCACCTGGCGAAGAAAATGGATAATATGTACAGGCCATGTATGACTCAATTAAAAATTGAGTGAAAGTCCCGAAATAAGGTTATTTTCGCAAACAATTAATTATCTTACACAAAAGTAGCATTAAATACAAGGTTGTCATGCGGCTAGTTAACAAAAATAAAAATATTTTGATGAAAAATTTAAAGTTTTGTAAAATCCATACATTTGATTTATACCTTTGTAAGTATTCAGCAATCTTCCATCGGTTTTCATCAACAAGAGGTTGAAAAAACAAATTAAAATATTCATGAAGTAATTGCACATATTTTTAAACTGTGAGAAAGAAAACCATTAATATCATGGTGATAGTCAGAGCAAAAATTAAAGCATATTCAAATCTACGACTAAAAAATCCGATAATAGTGATTAATCCTACTAATAAAATGGCAATACCAATATATTGTTCTTTTTGCAAATTTTTAGCGATTAATGAATCATTAGATCCGGAAGGAGTTTCTTCAATATTATTAGTTTTTCGTGTTGAGTATTGATATGAATTTATCTCATGCAGAGACGCAGAGACACAAAGAGTATGAATTGTTAAAATTTGCTGTTTTGTAATTTTCATAAATCCTGTATTCTTGCCAGATATAGATGATAGAGAAAAAATGTAAATATTTAGACTAATTGCCTTATAATGTTTGGGTATTATTAGGTGACAGTAAAACCGCTTAGTTAGGGGTTGCTGAGAAAGTCTTTCCGTGAGGGTATAGGAGTCAGGAGTCAGGAGGAGATTTGAAAATTTCTTTGCCATCTCTTGAAATCCCAAAAAATGCACACTTTTTCCGGTATACCCTTCAAAACCCTTGCACTAATTTCTGTGTTTATCAGCCTCTAACCTTTGATATATCAAGGTTTTAGGTTTATTCAGCAAACCCTAGTTATATTTCCATCAGCAACATCACTACTAAAAATTGCCTAAAATTTCCCTCCCAGTATGAGATATAAACCATAGTATATATCTCTATAAGTCAGTCATCAGCAAGAGGAAAAATAGTCAAATTACGTCTAATGTTGTGAATAGATATTCAGAAAAATGGACATAGAATATGCCTCTTTATAAACTAGAAGAATTTGATCCAAACTATCGTGAAACCTTTGGTGGAGATGATATTAAAACCTTGAATCTCTATACCGAAGGAGGAACAGAAGTAGGTGCAGTTGCTGATGCTTTAGTCGATGAAAATGGCAGGTTTAGATATTTAGTGATTGATACAAGTTTAGATACTGTTGGCAAGAAAATATTACTACCCATTGGACTAGCTCGCATCAATTATCCCGCTGGGCGTGTCTATGTCGATGGACTGAGTAAACAGCAAGTAGAACACTTACCAGAGTACCGAGAAAACATCATTGTTGATCAATCATTTGAAGAATTGGTACGCTCTATTTATCGTTCTAACCTTGGTACTATAACTTATGAACTGGAAACTTACAACTACGAACAAGAACCAACTTTATATGGTTTAAATGAGCAATATCATCAAACTCTCAGACTTTATGAAGAACGTCTAATTGCTAACAAACATCGGGTGAAAACAGGAGAAGTAGCAGTTGGTAAACACATTGAAACTGAAACTGCACGGGTGACAGTACCTATTGAAAAAGAACGAGTTGTTATTGATAGAGTTCAAACACCAGAGATAGGTACAATAGTAGACCCCAACGAAATTAAATTTCAAGCAGGGGAAGTAGTACATATAGATGTTTATCAAGAAACTCCAGAAATTCATAAAGAAGCATTTGTTCGTGAAGAGGTGCGAGTCAGAAAAGTAGTAGATCGGGATATTGTGGAAGCAGAAGACACGATTCGCCGGGAAGAATTAGATGTAAATACTTCTGGTGAATTAAATATCAATGAAAATCGTGCATAAATTCATGAATCAGGAATCAGGAGATAGTAGGGGTTTAGATCCCCGACTTCTTCAAGAAGTCCGGGATCTGGGTATTGGGTATTTTTCATTTCCACCAAATATCTGACTTTTGATAATTAGATTTTCTGGCGATTCATTCGTGAGAAAGATGGAAATATCAGCATCAATTAATATTCTTGAAGGTAAGAAATTCAGAAATACTTAGGACTTACGCAACTGGCATATTTCTCTGTTCGTAGTAAGCGATTTATCGCTTATTTTTGGCACTAAAGTGCCTACTACAGACTTAAATTTAGACTTTCCTTGTGACACTTGCGTAAGTCCTGATACTATTAACCGTTGAGGAAAAATATAATGGTTCTTTACAAATTAGAAGATTTTGACCCTCAGTACCGCACTACTTTTGAAGACAAAGACATTAAGGGATTAGGAGTATATACAGAAAGAAATGATGAAAAAATCGGTACAGTCCATGATGCTTTAGTTGATGAAAATGGACATTTTCGCTATTTAGTAGTTGACTTAGGCTTCTGGATTTTTGGTAAAAAAGTTTTACTACCTATTGGTCGTACTCGCATCGACTATAATAATGATCGCGTTTATGCTCTTGGTTTAACAAAAGAACAGGCAGAAGATTTACCTGAATTTAACGAAGGTTTAGCAGGAGATTACGACTATGAAGAACGGGTGCGTGGTGTATATCGTAAACCCGACTATCGTACCACACCGTTAGAAACATCAGGTTCAGTAGAATCACCAACCCCCGTAGATTCCAGAGAAGTAGCAACAACCTCCACAACCAGAACTACACCAACTTACACCCGTGATACTTACCGCTACGAACACGAACCAGAGTTATTTGGATTAAATGAGCAAGATCATCAAACTCTAAAACTGTATCAAGAACGGCTTATTGCTAATAAACATCGCCGCAAAGTGGGGGAAGTAGCCGTTGGTAAGCACGTAGAAACTGAAACTGCACGAGTATCAGTACCCGTTGAAAGAGAACACGTTGTGATTGAGCGTGTCACCCCTGAAAATGCTGGTAGAACAGTTTCTTCCCGTGAAGCTGATTTCCATGAAGGTGAAGTTGCTCGCATGGAAATCCACGAAGAAATCCCGGAAGTTAGAAAAGAGGCTTTTGTGCGGGAAGAAGTGAGAGTGAAAAAAGTCGTTGAGCAAGATACTGTCGAAACTCAAGACACAGTTCGTCGGGAAGAGTTAGATGTGAATGCTCCTAATCTCCCGATTGAAGAACGATAATTAGCAAGTATTCAGGAGTCAGGATTTAGGATTCAGGATTCAGGAGTGAGAATAATTGTAAAATCAGGAATCAAGAGATTCAAGATTTTATCAAATACATCAAGATAATCAAAGTCTTAATTTATTCTGGATCTGGATTTTGAATTTTGAATCCTTCTATCTTAACTATTGAAATAATATTGATTGTATTTAATGAACCACGTTATGCAAAGCATTTCCCGAAGGGTAGACACGAAGGAAGAAAAGATTATCCCTCTCTTGGAAGAAAGGTTGTTTGTTGATCATAATAAACAAAAGGTAGGAGAGGTGATTGTTCGTAAGGAAATCGAAACTGAGATGATCCAAGTTCCTGTGAGACGGGAAAAATTAATTGTTGAACAAGTTAGTCCACAACACCAACAATTAGCAGAAATTGATTTAAGTCACGGGGAGATTCCTGGTATTGAGTTAATAAATGAGGAAATATCAAAAGATTCTAGTTTGGATAGAGGTTTAACGGTGAGTGGAGAGTTTATTTCCCCAAAAATTGCTAGTTTGCTTTTAAATGCGATCGCTCAAGAAAAAGATCATGGTTGTCAACAAGTCAAAATCACAATTTCTGTAGAAAATCAATCCCAACAGCAAAAGTATCAAGAATGGTTTAACCGTTGTTCTCATTCTTGTTCTCATTCTTCTCATATTTAATTTTATGGTGGGTATTACCCACTTTTTAATTATTAATTAATGAATTAATTAGGGGTTGCTGAGAAAGTCTTTCCGTGAGGGCATAGGAGTCAGGAGTCAGGAGTCGTAGGGGCGAAGCATTCGGAAAATAACCTGGAACAGAAATTGATAATTGTTCGCCCGAATGCTTCGCCCTTACAGGAGTCAGGAGTTTTTTTATTTTGGATTTTGGATTTTGGATTTTGGATTTTGGATTTTGTTAACTCCAATCTAAAATCTAAAATCTAAAATCTAAAATTTTTCTCCCCAGTCCCCAGTCACCTTAAAACCGCCCATCCTCAAGAGACAGGCGGTTATTTAATGTTGCTTATTAAACAGAAAAACGTATCAGGTTGTCATTACAATGAAGAACCGATTCCAGCGTAGGCTCCATAAAAGAAAATACCTACAACAGTAATTACACCCAACCCTGCGATTGTAGCCACAACCCACAGGGGAATTCTCCCACTTCCAGACATGGTTTTCTCCTCCCTTAACAACAAATCAACAGAAAGTTAATAATGATGACGATTCCAGTTAGTTAAAGAAGTAACTGGAGAACAAAATACCGAGAACGAAAATTAATAACAGTCCCAGGTACAAAGAAGTACGGTTTAGTTCAACAGGTTGTTGATTAGGATTAGGCGTTCTTTCCATGATTTGCTCCTAACGTTGAATAAACTGCATTGCTGCGATCGCACCTAAAAAGAAGACAGTAGGTACGCCTAAAGTGTGAACCGCCAGCCATCTGACAGTAAAAATAGGATAAGTAACAGGTTGATTGACGTTATTGCCGGTAGCCATGATCTCAAATTACTTTTGGATAAATGTTTCTACTTGTTTCTTAGCTTCGTAACGGTTGCTAACGATGGGTACTTCTTGACGTACTTGAGTGAAATACTCGTTAGGACGGGGTGTACCAAAAACATCGTAAGCCAGACCGGTGCTGACAAATAACCAACCAGCAATAAATAAAGCTGGGATGGTGATGCTGTGAATTACCCAGTAACGAATACTGGTAACAATGTCCGAAAATGGACGCTCTCCAGTGGTACCTGACATTTAACTACCTTCGCAAAAACTACTATTGAGTCTATTATCCTACAAAGTTTAGAAACAGTTACAAGTTGCAACTTTCTTCTCAGAAAAGGTTATCACCTAAGCGGCCTCAGCTTGATTGGCTGTTTCTGCATTGGTGGGGTTATATTTGAGCAAAACGCCGTGATCACCGATGATAAAACCTTGATCGGGGCTAAAAAATACAATTTTGTACAGATTAGCAGCGACTTCTTCCACATCACGGTCTTTTTCCCAAGTTTGGCCACCGTCGGTACTGCGTAGCAAGTTACCGCTACCACCACCAATCCAAATTTCATCAGGTGTGCGATAGGCTAAATCTAATAAACCCCAGCTAGTTGATAACTCTGGATATTCTACATCTAACCATTCATCTGATTTAGCTGGATCACTAAATTGCACTTGACCACCTCTTGCTAATAACCACAACTGGCCGTTATCAGCAAAACCCATATTTTCTAAACGACGGGAACTATTACGGTTATGGGGTTCCCAAGCTGCCATTCCTGGTTCCCAAACAGAGTAAAAACTACCTTTCGCAGAAACAGCAATATATTTACCATCGGGCGATCGCTCTAAGTTCCGCACCACACCCACAGCAGTTTCTACCTGTGCTTTCCAGTTTAGACCACCATCGGTAGTTTTATAAATCGCGCCCACATCAGTGGCCATTTCGGCTGTACCTTCAGCCAGTGCAGTCACCAAAATGGGACTACCAGGTAATTTTTGACTCAAAGGTAAGCTAGACCAAGATTTCCCACCATCACTGGTATGCAGCAACAAAGAAGGTTCACCCACGATCCAACCTTCTTGACCGGCAAAACTTACTGAGTCAAAACGGGATCTTAGCTCATCCACAGCCAGTTCTAAACGTTGCCAAGTTCTACCACCATCTTTAGTTTCCAACAGAGTGGCATTACTGCCTACTAAATAACCATGATTGGGGTCATCAGTAAAAGCAATATCAAACAGTTTTTCCTCGGTTGGTACACTGATAACTTCCCAAGGATTAAAAGTTGTAGAGGGAACTTTGCTACAACCTATACAAGCTAAGACTACTATTAACGCGGCAAATATACCTTGCCACCTTTTGAAAATTGATTGCATCAGTATTTTTTAGTGTTTGTGTGAATCAAGGGAACAGGAGTCAGGAGTTAGGAGTCAGGAGTTAGGAGTCAGGAGGTAGGAGGCAGGAGGTAGGAGGCAGGAGTTTTTTATTTTGGATTTTGGATTGTTTTTGTTAACTCCAATCTAAAATCTGGGGTCTAAAATCTAAAATTTTCTTCCCCAGTCACCAGTCACCAGTCACCAATCACCAATCACCAGTCCCCAATCACCAGTCCCCAAAAGGGATATTATTGTAGTCCGTAAAGACTGATAAAAAACAAGAAGCCAAGGGCTAAAGCACCAAATATTAAGATATTCTTTTGCGCTGGTGTCAGTTTATTTACACCCAATCCATAACCTAAGTTTTCTTTGAAACCAGATGCCGTACCCGCAGGACCGATATTAGCAAAAGCTACCTTCTTGGCAGTGCAAACTGGACACTTCCAATTGATTGGCAGTTCTGCAAACGCTGTTCCCGCTGGGATATCATATTTATCGTCTCCCTTCTGTGGTTCATATACATAACCGCAGGCGCGACACTCATAGCGGTCTAACGCCTGAGTCTCAAGAGCTTCTTCAGCTTGTTCACTCATGGCTAGATTCTCCTAGAGGGGAAATCTTAAAGATACGTTACAAATTATGACATAATTGTTAAACTTTTCTATCAATCCTCAAACTGAATCAAATACTCCACTCTGTCTGTTTCCCAGATTTCAAAATACCTGGAAAGATATAATGTAAAAAGAAGTTACAGCTTGATTTCCACCATAATCAGTAATCAGTAGATATTTATTGTGTTTGTCCTTAGCGGTTACGAATATCTTCTAGGCTTCTTGATCCTTTGCAGCCTAGTTCCAGCCCTGGCGCTATCAGCGTCCAAACTTCTGAGACCTAGTAGCTACAGCCCTGAACGGCGCACCACCTATGAATCCGGTATGGAACCCTTTGGCGGAGCCTGGATTCAGTTCAACATTCGCTACTATATGTTTGCCTTAGTCTTTGTTGTCTTTGACGTGGAGACTGTTTTCCTATACCCTTGGGCGGTAGCCTTCCACCGTTTAGGACTATTGGCATTTATTGAAGCATTGATTTTTATTGCGATTCTCGTAATCGCGTTAGTTTACGCATGGCGTAAAGGAGCATTGGAATGGTCGTAAATTCTAATCTAACCACCCAGGACAAAGAACGAATTATTAACCCCATTGAGCGTCCTACGGTAACTCAAGAACTGTCAGAAAACGTGATTTTAACGACAGTTGATGACCTTTACAACTGGGCGCGGCTTTCTAGTTTGTGGCCTTTGTTGTTTGGTACAGCTTGCTGCTTTATTGAATTTGCGGCTTTAATTGGCTCTCGTTTTGACTTTGACCGTTTTGGTCTAATTCCCCGTTCTAGCCCCCGTCAAGCCGATTTAATCATCACTGCTGGAACAATTACCATGAAGATGGCTCCTCAATTGGTGCGTCTTTATGAACAAATGCCCGAACCCAAGTATGTAATCGCTATGGGTGCTTGTACCATTACAGGGGGTATGTTCAGCGTTGACTCTCCCAGTGCAGTACGCGGAGTTGATAAGCTGATTCCTGTAGATGTGTACTTACCTGGTTGCCCTCCCCGTCCAGAAGCGATTATTGATGCAATTATTAAATTGCGGAAGAAAATTGCTAATGATTCGATGCAAGAACGGGGTCAAATCAAACAAACCCACCGCTATTACAGTACCACCCACAATATGAAGCCAGTTCCCGAAATTTTAACTGGTAAGTATTTACAATCAGAAACTCGCTACAACCCACCCAAGGAATTAACAGAAGCGATTGGTATGCCTGTACCACCTGCGTTGTTGACATCTAAACAGAAGGAGGAAGAAAAGCGTGGCTGATGCAGAATCTCAAGAATCTAAAATAGTTCCTGCGGGTCAGGTTTCCCAGTGGTTAACAGAAAATGGTTTTGACCACGAATCTTTGGCAGCTGATGTCAATGGTGTAGAAATTATTAAGGTTGCACCTGAGTTTTTACTTCCTACCGCTACAGCTTTGTATGCTTATGGGTTTAATTGTCTCCAATTTCAAGGCGGTATTGATTTAGGACCAGGACAAGATTTAGTTAGTGTTTATCACTTGATCAAGGTGAGTGATAATGCTGATAAGCCAGCAGAGGTAAGAATTAAGGTGTTTTTGCCTAGAGAAAATCCCGTTGTTCCTTCAGTGTATTGGATTTGGCGCACTGCTGACTGGCAAGAGCGCGAGTCCTACGATATGTTTGGGATTATCTATGAAGGTCATCCTAATTTGAAGCGGATTTTGATGCCGGAAGATTGGGTAGGTTGGCCTTTACGTAAGGATTACATCTCGCCTGATTTCTATGAGTTGCAAGACGCTTATTAGGTAGTGCTAATCTGTGGTTTACCCCTTTCCAATGGTGGAGAGGGGTATTGTTTTTTTCGGGGTTAGCAAAAATCATGAGGTGCTATCAACTGGAGTTTAAGTTAATCAGAGACTTAGCGAAACTATGAATAATCTTAGGTAGGGGTTGCTGAATAAAGACAAAAGCTAGATATATTGAAGGTTTGAGGCTAATAAACAAGAGGTTGTCTTAAAAGTTTTCGGCGAATATAATTCGCTACTACACAAGCAAAGTCCACCTGCGTGGACTAACGAAAAATTAAGGATTTGAAACCTGCGTAGGCAGGTTTTGTCTGTGTAGATGTGATTTCTAATCGCCCAAGTTAGACTTTTCAAACATCCTCTTAAAGGGTACTTTATCAAGGTGCTTGGGAGTATGACGTTACAAGTGGTGATAGGGTATTTTATGTTCCTGATGAGGAACAATTAAAGGTTGTTGTCTATTATGCGGGGAAACATCCTAAACAAGCTCCTGTACCATAATTTATTGTTCATAAAAAAGCAGGAAATCCATTAATTTATCTTCTATCATCTGCGTTTATCTGTGGTCATCTGCGTTCAATTATTCTTGATATATCAAACATCCTGCAAATCCTTTAATCCTGGATATCCTGATTCTGACAAATAATCTCTGATTATTAACACAGATAAACTTAAAAAAATAAAAATTGCAATAAAAATAAAAATAAAAATAAAATTTTGTAAATCCTCTCATCTTGTCAATACCCATTGATAAATTTGAGAATTGTAAAGAATTTGGACTTTTTGAGAAAATTGCCATTTAATGTAAAACAGATGCCATCATAGCTCAATCAGAGCCAATTGGCGGGCAATTTACCTACCAGATACAACCCAGTTGGTAAATATCCTCTACTGGGGCATCTGGTAGCATGAGAAATTGCCAATTTAATTAAATCAACCTAACAATAAAGGGAAATTTGGTAAAAAGCTGTTAATTAATAACTAGGACTTTTTGCCAAAGATGATTTTAATCCTAGACAAATTGTGATGAATATAACTAATTTCCCGTGGTTGACGACGATTATTCTTTTACCAATAGCCGCGTCACTGCTCATTCCTATCATCCCCGATAAGGAAGGTAAAACCATCCGTTGGTATGCCTTAATTGTCGGTTTGATTGATTTTGCCCTCATCATTGCCGCTTTCTACTTGGGTTATGATTTCTCTAACCCTGACTTACAATTGGTAGAAAGTTATTCTTGGCTACCACAAATAGATTTGAAGTGGTCCGTGGGGGCTGATGGTTTATCCATGCCTCTGATTATTTTGACGGGTTTTATTACCACTTTAGCGGCTTTGGCAGCATGGCCTGTTACCTTCAAACCCAGGCTATTTTACTTTTTACTTTTAGCCATGTACGGTGGCCAAATTGCCGTGTTTGCAGTCCAGGATATGCTTTTATTCTTCCTGGTGTGGGAATTGGAGTTAATTCCGGTTTACCTACTGCTGGCTATTTGGGGTGGTAAAAAACGCCATTATGCAGCGACGAAGTTTATTCTCTACACCGCCGGCGGTTCGCTGTTTATTTTGCTTGGTTCTTTGACGATGGCGTTTTATGGTGATAATGTCACCTTTGATATGCAGTCACTCGCCCTCAAAGACTACGCCCTCAATTTACAACTGTTACTATACGCTGGTTTCTTAATTGCTTACGCTGTTAAGTTACCTATCATCCCTCTGCACACTTGGCTACCAGATGCCCACGGGGAAGCTACCGCACCTGTGCATATGCTATTAGCAGGTATTCTGCTGAAAATGGGCGGTTATGCCTTAATTCGCATGAATGCCCAAATGTTGCCTGATGCCCATGCTTATTTTGCCCCGGTGTTGGTAATTTTGGGGGTAGTCAATATTATCTATGCGGCTTTAACGTCTTTTGCCCAACGTAACCTGAAGCGGAAAATTGCCTACTCTTCAATATCTCACATGGGCTTTGTTACCATTGGGATAGCCTCTTTTACCGATTTAGGTTTAAGTGGTGCAGTTTTACAAATGGTTTCTCACGGGTTAATAGGTGCAAGTTTATTTTTCTTGGTTGGTGCAACTTATGACCGGACACACACCCTGATGTTAGATGAAATGGGTGGTGTTGGTAAGCGGATGAAGAAGATTTTTGCGATGTTTACTACTTGTTCAATGGCTTCTTTAGCATTGCCAGGAATGAGTGGTTTTGTAGCAGAATTAATGGTGTTTGTGGGTTTTGCCACTAGCGATGCTTATAACCCTACATTTAAAGTCATCGTTATTTTCTTGATGGCAATTGGTGTGATTTTAACCCCAATTTATTTGCTGTCAATGTTGCGAGAAATTTTCTACGGACAAGAAAACGAAGAGTTAGTTTCTCACCAAGCTTTAATTGATGCTGAACCTCGTGAAGTGTTTATCATTGCTTGTTTGTTAGTTCCTATTATTGGGATTGGTTTTTATCCCAAACTGCTAACTCAAATGTACGATTCTACTACTGTACAATTGACGGCAAGATTACGGGATTCTGTTCCAACTTTAGCTGCTAAGAAAGCGGTGGAACAGGTTTCTTTAAGTGCGCCTGTGATTGGTGAATAGTTGTTAGTTACAATTTATCATTAGGGTGGGTTTAAAACCTGCCCTTTTTTTAGCTTTCTATTCTGGTAGCCAGTCTTCATCTAACACTAATTCTAATTCATAAAGACATTCTTCGGGAAATGTGGAAATGATTAATCCTGTTTGTTTAGCTGCTTGACGACGTGCTTTTTCATAGCTTTCTATTAATTGTTCTTGAGGATAATTTTTGAGACTAGGACTATCTTTTATAGCTAATTCAATTTGAGTGCGTGCATCTGTGATAGAATCTAACCAACTATCGGAACGTCGTTGAGGTTGATATTGCCATTTAAGTAGGTGTAAAAGTAGGCGAATCAGTTGACTAGAAATAGCTCTTTTTTCACTTTTACCCAAGTCGGAAATCTCCTCAATTAAATGTTCTTTATCTATTTCTTGCCAGCGATTTTCTAATAATAGTTTTGCGGTTTCTTCCAGCCACATATTGAAGTCGGTTTGATAAGTTACAGTCATTTTTAGTTTACCTCATTAAAGGTTTTTGGAATCTAATTCTAATGTTTTACCTGCTTGATCTTCTGCTAATGCTGCTGCTGCAAGTTTGGCAAGTACATCATGAGATTTTGCAAATGCTTGATCCCAACGAGTTTCATTTTCTATTTCTTCGAGGATGAGTAAGGCAATTCTATCTTGTTCGGTTTCAGGAAGTTGTTTTATTTGTGCAATGGCTTTTTCTAGTAATTGAGTCATAGCTAGTAAGCTGGTGTAATTAGGTGTTGTTAATTATTGTACTTTAGTTAAAAGTTGTTGGGTGCTGTATATATAGTATCGAAATTTACATTTATAAAAATTGTTTACACTATTTACAAGTACTTTTGTACTATAATATAATAAATGTTATATTCTCAATTTTTAAATAGGAGTAAATTGTATGTCAAATCATAGCGGTAGCTATATGTTAAATGAAGTGATTACAATCTTGAGACGTGAGCATTGTTTTGATCATTTGGATCAAGAAAAGAAGCAAAATCTGATTGAAGAAATTGTCAACTTAGCTCGTTATGAAGATGATTGTAATTCGGGGGAAATTTTAGAAGGACATACAGATTATTTTCAGATATGTTATTGTTGTTTGGCAAAAACTAATGATCTGGAATCTGGTCTTTGTGTAAAATGTAGGTAGTTACATAATATATCGCTCTTTTTTATCTCACGCAAAATCATATTAACTTAATTTAATAAAGTGTCAAAACTCCTAAATCTGAATTTTCTGCAAAGGCTTGGATATCCTCTCAATGTAATTGCAAAATTTCCTCTATTTGATTTGTTGAACAATTACCACGTCTCACCCAAATTACTTTAGGTGGATATCCACGCAGTATACTTAATTCATTAAAATCAGCATCTCTGGTAACAATTATAAATTTATTTTGTTTTGCAAATTCCCACAGAATTCTATCATCCGCTTGATCTAAACCTAAGAGAAAAACGTGCTGAGAGTTGGGGTAAATAGCAGCGAGTTTATCTACTAACCGGGGTGATAGATTATGATCAAATAATAACTTCATGCTTGCACCATCAACATTTGTCTTTCTCTATCTGCTGCATAGCTAAGACAAGCTAAAATATCTGCTTGTGTTAAATAAGGAAAATCATGCAGTATTTCCTCATAAGTCATGCCAGATGCAAGGTATGATAGAACGTCATATACTGTAATTCTCATCCCCCGAATACAAGGTTTACCTCCTCGTTTTCCTGGTTCAATGGTAATTATATTTTGATACTGCATATTGTTTAAAGGGGTAGGTTTTGTTTTCTATTTTAGCGTTAGAGGCGATCGCTCTTTTTTATCTCACGCAAAGACGTAAAGAAGGAAAGGAAGAGTTGGCGAAAATGATACATAACATAAATTAATTAGTAGTTTCTACTTGCCATTCTTCCGTAGAAAGTTCCGCCGTTTCGATAGCTTTAATACAAAAAGTATTAATATCTCTAGCTGATAAGTTCACATTGACAAACACCCCATTATCTAATTTTCTTGTATCTCGAAAATCTTTTTCATCTTTACTAATAAAACGCGGAAATTGCTCAATAATATATTCAAATTTATCAGCTTCTAAATCAGCTATCACATTTAACGTTGTTTCTAAAACATCACGCCAACTTTTAACAGGATATTCTTTACTAAAAATTTTCAGTTGTTTGGGAGTTGTACCAGTTAATTTACTTTTGGATGGAATCATAAGATTTTCATCCCCAAAGTAAGGCCAAATTTGTAAAACTATCTCAGCTAAATCTAAACTTCTTTTTTCTATATCCTCTCTTTTCCAATTTTCTTTATTTTCAAAGTATTTATTGATTTCTAAATGACTATTAATCAATATTTCTTTTTTATCGGCAAATTCCAAATTATATAATTCACCATTGTAAGCGGTAATAGTTAGATTACCTAAAGAATGAAGTAGTAAATCATGAGTTATTCCCCAATCTTCTCCTAAATGTTCTTGCCACCATTTATTTATAGTTTGTGGCATAATATGTTCAATCTCCAGACCATCCAAAATGACCTGTTCTTTATGATTAAAAGATTCTTCAATAGATTCTAAAATTAATCTACCTTTTTTAGAGCGCCCAGCACCGTATAACTTAACATCCAATAAACTTTTCTGAAATTCTGTATCTTTGGGATAATCACGATTTTGTAAATCTAGTTTTAATCTTTCCACAAAATTAGAATGAGCTAAATTACTTTCTTTGCTCACTTGAGAATATAGCACCGAAAATATTCTATTTAATCCCCTTGTTTGCACATTACAAACAAATCGGCGAATAATGAAATTTTCTAAAATCTGCAAAACATCAAGAAATTCTAATTCTGAAAGTTTATTTTCATCATAATCATGATAACAATTAAGTAAAAAAGGATAAACAGTAGCTACTTCTAAACGGTTGATTTTTTCTAGCAACCGACGAATTTTTAAATTATTTTCCTTGACTGGATCTAAAAGTTTTGCATAATATTCTGAAAATTTATATAAATTTTTTAAATAAGACAGAGCATCACTCGTACTCATTCTATCTTTAATCTCAAAATAAACTTCATCTTTCTTAATTTCTACACCATCTTTTGTTAAATAATGCCTGATAAACTCTGTTAAATTATCATTTAGAGTTTCTTGCATTGGTAGCCAATATTTATTATAGGCATCGTCTTGATTTTCTGGATTAATTCTCAAGAAAAAATAATTACGAATTAAATCAGCTTGTGTTAATGGTTCACCTTTAGCATTGAGACTTTCAAAGACTAAATAAGGATTATCTTCTGTACTTAAAACAACACTAACGACAGATAAATAACTACAAATTACTTTTTTGAGATCAGAAAAATCTAAATTACTTTGTCTAATTTTCTTATCAAAAAATACATAACATTCCGTAATACCAGAATGATTTACATGATCTTGTCCATTAATTAAACTATGAAAAGATTTTCTATCTACCTGTGTGGGTTGAAGTTTATAATAATCTAAACCTTTTTTATATGGATTAACAATAATAGTATTATGAATTTCTGCGGATAACTCATCATCAATATTTTTAGCTTTATCTCGCAAAGCACACAATAAGATAAAAATAGTAGTTAAACGTTGTTGTCCATCAATTAATGAATATTTACTTACGCCTTCAGGTATAGTAGAAGTTGGCATAGTGACGATAGAACCCATAAAATGAGGACGACGATTATCACTACGATATAGTTCTAAAATATCATTCCATAAAGCTTCCCACTGAAATTTTTTCCAGCTATAAGCTCTCTGAAACAACGGGACAACATACTGTTTATTACCTTCAATGATCTCTTGTAGCTTGGTTTCTGATGCTTGCATGGTTAATGTAACCTAACTTACTCAACATTTATCCTCTTAGTATAAAATAATCCTCTATAAATAGCACAAGATAGCGTAACAAAATTAAACATTTCTGCCAGGGAATAAATTCCCTGTCTAAAAGCGAAAGTCGGTTAAACCCGACTATGTTTGTTTGTTATTATCACTCTAATTCATCAGGATTCACACCTAAAGCCTTTAACTTTTCCGCTAAAAGTTGCGTTTTTCTCCTTTCTGCTGCTAAAGCTGTTTCTGCTTGTTCAGCACGTTGTTTTTCCTGTTCCAAAAGTTGAGAAATTTCCAGATATGAAGAAAACTTATTCCCATCAGGACGATAAATTTGTAATTCTTCCCCTGATAAATCAAACTTAATTCCTAATCTGGGACTAACCCAATTTTCCATTTCTGAAATGACATCTAAACCATCTTCCGTTCTTAACCATCCTCTCAACTGATTATTTTGAGGATTATAAATATAATATTCTTCTACTCCATATCTTTCATAAAATATCAATTTCCTCTCCATTTCGGTTTGAGAATTACTAGGAGAAAGAATTTCAAAAACTACCTGGGGTGCAATATTATTTTCTTGCCATTGTAAATAAGAACCGCGTTTACCTTTTGGTCGTCCAAATACAACCATAACATCAGGTGCATTGACTATATAATTTTTTCCTTCAATGGGATACCAAAATAAATCACCTGCCACAAAAACATCAGGGTTATCTGCAAATAACCAATCTAAATTTTGTTGAATAACTAATATCCAACGAAACTGTTCTGTATTATTAGCCATTGGTTGTCCATCACTGTCTGGGTAGATGACCTCTGATGTATTTAAGGGTAGAGGTTGAGTAACCATAACTTTAAATTAGTTAGTTGTTTACTTTACCGATATCTTAGCACTAAATAATAGATACCGTAATTTTTAATAAGAGCCAGGGAATAAATTCCCTGTCTAAAAGCAAAAGTCGGTTAAAACCGACTCATAAAAAACTTTGTTCTTCCTCTTTGCGTCTTTGCGTCTTTGCTTGAGAAAACTACTAAAAATTCTCATCATCAATAAAAAAATCCATCAAACTTACTTAACCTCAGACACAGAAAAAGCCTTATTTGCTTCAGCATAAATCTTTAAAGCAACCGCCATTTGTTGTTTAGCATTATCTCCCTGTGCTTGAAACCAAGCCAAAGTTTCAGGATCAACTTCAATCATAATTTTTACAGGTGATTGAGGCATTCGCAACTGTGCTTTCTCAAAAAACTCATCCGACAAAGGAGGAATATCAGAAGTATCAATTTCCTCATCACTCATCGCATCAATTCTAGCCCAATCTGTTTTTGATGTATTGTTCATAGCGTTTTCGTTCATGAGAAATTGCCTTTCTTAATGAAATAATCCTAACTATATTCACATCAGGTTCAGTGTAGACAACAACTATAACCCTACCATCAAGTAGTCCAATACCAATATATCTTTCTTCACCATAATCTTGTCATTTATCAATATAGACAAGCATCGGTAAATTAAAAATTCGGTAAGCATCAGCAAAATCAAAACCATGCTTTGTGATATTACTTTGGTTTTTACGCTCATCCCATTCAAACTTCATAAACTCAATCTACCACACCAATTGCTAACTCTCTCTTCCTCTTTGCGCCTTTGCGTCTTTGCGTGAGAAAAACCCTAAAAATCCTCATCATCAATAAAAAATTCCGCCTCCTCATCAACCCCAGACTTCAACTCACCCAAACCCCAAAGAGACTGCAAAACCACGCCACCAACCAAACCCACAGCCACCGAAAAAGCCAACATCAAACCAAACGGAACTTGTATAGATTGAAAAACCAAAAACTTTAAAGATACAGGTGTAGCATTCTGCACAGAAATTAGTGCGATCGCCAACACCCAACCAGCTATAACTATAGAAATAAATAAATTCACAAACATTTTCATAATTTTATATATAAAAAAGGAGTCAGGAGTTATTAATTTTGGATTTTGGATTTTGGATTTTGGATTTTGGATTGTTTTTGTCAAATCCAATCTAAAATCTAAAATCTAAAATCTAAAATTTTCTTCCCCAGTCCCCAGTCCCCAGTCCCCAGTCACCTATCCTAACTTAGCAATTTCAGCT